>DIUG01000041.1:0-42061 GCA_002422305.1 Patescibacteria group bacterium UBA6164
TTCTGAAAGTTTTTAGAAAGCAAGTAAGAAGCTCAAACTCCAAACACAAAAAAAAGACTCCTTTTCGGGAGTCTTTTAAAAATTATAAATAATTTTTAAATAAATTTTCTATATTTTCATAAATATAAAACAACTACTTCTTTTCAATTAAAACTATAATATATAGAATATCTATATTTACTATCTACTATTATTCTAACATTTTCATTTATTATAATTCAGGATAATGGAAATAATTTTAATATATCTATAGTTGATTTTATACTTTGCAATACTTTTGCAGCATAAAAATCATTATCATCTGAAATATAATCAAATATATCTGACATATTATTTTCGGACTCTTTAGTATATATTATCTTATACATAAGACTTTTTTTTAGAAAATATTCTTTTTTCTAAATTTGAATAAAATTCTGCTTCTTCATAAATATCTCATTTTTCTAAGTCGTCAAGTCATCTTTTTATTCACTCTATCTCTTCAAAACTAAATCAAGCTTTTTTAAAAGCTTCTACATCTATATTAGCCATATTTTTATATTTAAAAACTAAATCTAACCCACATTATACAAAAATCATAAAAAATATCAATTTTTTGTTTTTACTCAATATCAACAGAGAGCTTTAGCTCTTTGAATAAAATATGTAGGTTTTTTACTATTTTTATTAAATACTATTATTTATCTATATAATACTTGTTTGTTTTTTAATAGATTTCATCATGAGTTCAAATATCAAAAAATAGATATTCAATTTCTAGGTCAGATTTTTTGTTTATAAAAAAATACAAAGCTCTTAAATCATATCACAGAGTTATAGAAAACACATCTTTTTTATATCAAGAAATTTTATGTCTTCTAAATTTTGGATTTAATTCATCATAACAAAATAATGTGATATCTGATTTAAAAGAAGTAAGTGAATATATATTTTTCTTTTCAAGTTTATCTATTTTTTTTTAAAAACTTTTTGTTGCATCAATTTTTTCATATTACTTTATAGTTAATAAAGTTTCAAACTCTCAATTTTTATGCTCTTTTATAGCATTATTTAAACTTTTTTCTATTTTTTCACTATAAGTATCTATCTCTTTAACCTCAAGAGTTTTTCATTTTGATATTAAAATTAATATCTCTTGAATAGAAGAAATAGCATTTTCTTTATCTATTACTATTGGATTCATAATTATTATAATTAACAAATAACACCCCCATTATACAAAAAACAAAACAAATATCAAATTCATTTCAAGACTGGTCTCTTTATCCAACAAACCTAAAAACAAACACATAAAAAAAGCAACAAAAAAAGAACCTATCCTTCCCTGATAAGTTCTTTAAAAATTATAAATAATTTTTATAATCATTTATATACATCTCATCTATATCCCACTTTATCAACAAAATATTTTCAATCTTTTTCAAAAAAGACTATTCTTATTTTTCATATTCTACATCTATAATATAAGTCCTTTCACTTCATTTTAATAATATCTAATCCATCCCAATCTCAAGTTAGTATTTGTTGTATTATTTTCAGTATTTCTTCTTTATTATTTTCTTTCTGCAAAATCTTTAACCATTTTTTAGTCATTATAATTCATTAGATAATAAATTATAAAATTCATTCATTTCCATAGGTTTTTCTAAAGATTCATCTATCCAATTTTCTTTTTCCATTTTATTATATAAAACAAAAAAACTAACTTTTTTTTGTTTCCCAATAGATTCCTTTACATAATCTGGAACTTCTACACTTATTACAGCCATACTTTTATAATTTAAAAAATAAACTTCACCCCCATTATACAAAAATCAATCCAAATATCAAATTCATTTTGAGACCTCTAGTTAGTCAAATTAGAAAGGGTACCGGTACCTCACAAAAACAAACACAAAAAAAATCCCTTAGATTTCTCTAGGGGATTTTAAAATTAAGTAAATAATTTTTTATAAGTTATATAAAACTAAATATTAGTATTTATAAGAACTTACAGCAGAAGGAACACCAACATTATATACATCAGTAGTTATAGAAGTAGCTCCAGTAACATCATCAGTATAACTTAAGTTAGTTAAAGTAACTTCTCTAGTTGATTCATTAGCAGCAGAAGCTCCAGTTAATACAACATAGTAAGTAACAGTAGAACCTGCAGCAACTTCTTCAGAAGCAGTTCAAGCAGTTACATCTATATTAGTAGTAATACTACCTGAACTAGATATAGCTCAAGTACCTAATAAATTAGATGCACCACTATTATTATCTCTATATACAGAAACAGTAGCTCAAGTTAAATTAGCTGAACCAGCTGTTCTAATATCAATTGTATTTAAAGCTAATTTTCTATTAGCATCAGCAGTAACTGTAAATTTGTATACATCAGTACTTGAAGCAGTAAATGTAGACATAGCAACAGTTGGTTTAGATCTAGCTAATAAATGTGTTCTAGATTCAATTCCAGAAGTAGTAAGAGTTAATTCATTACCATTAGATTCTGAAACAATTCTCATACCATTAGAAGTACCACTTACAGCAGTAGTTCAAGCATTAATTTGAGCAATTTCAAATCAAAATGCTTCATTTGATCTAGCATTAGAATCATTGAATGCAATTCTTAAATCAACTGTTTTAATTTGATCTTTATCAATTACAACTGGATTTACATTTCCAATAGGAAAATATAATAATGAACCACTTAAAACTACTCAATTAATTGTTCTACCATCTACTAAAATAGATGAAGATTTTAATGCAGCAGTTAAATCAACATTTCATGTACTAGTAGAAATATATAAATCAGTTAATCTTAATTTATCTTCTTCAGCTTCAATATCAAATTTGAATACAGAAGTTTCAGAATTAGAAGGAGTAACTATACTTCTTTGAGCAGTACTACTATTTAAAGTAATAACAGCAGAACCTCCAGTAATAAATGCTAATGATTGTCCAGATAAAGCTGGAGAACTAACAGTTTGATTACTAGCAACATTTCTAGCAGCAACTTTATTAGAATCCAAATTTAAAGCTAAAGTAGCACCTGAAGATACAGTATTAGTAAAATCAGCAACTATTTTAAAATTAACAGATGAATTTTTAGCGACAGTAACATTTAAACCACTGAAATCAAAATTATTTCTAGTAGCTATAATAGTATTATCTTGGTATAATCTAACATTATTAACTTGATTTAGTGCAACTGAACCAGTTAATGTAGGTATAACAGAAGAAATTCTTAAATCTGATACATCATTAGCTCTAGCAGCAAATCATAATAATGTTATATCACTAGCACCACTAACAATAGTATTATTAGTTGTATCAATAGCATCATTTCTAGTTAAAGTTAATGTAGAATTAGCTACAGAAAGATTAACTCATTGAGCTGAACCATTAATAGTAGCAGTTTCATCATTAGAATCATATCTTACTGAAGATGAACCTAAGTCAGCAGCAGCAAAAGTAGATATATTAAAACCTGTATTTTCAGGAGCATTATTTCTAACATTTCATAATACTTGTATGTTTACTAATTTACTAGCAGTAAAAGTAGTATCGAAAGTAAAACTACCAGTAAGTGATACATTAGAACTTTCACTAGAAGCAGGAGTATAAGTTGAGATAGTTTTACCATCAACTACTAATCTTAAGCTTGAAAATATATTATATAACCCAGAACCTGTAGTTGCATAATTAATTCTTACATCTTCTAAAGTAACAGCTTCATTAGGATTAAATTTAGCTGATAATAATACTACATCATTAGTACTAGCTGAAACAGTTTGATTTAAACCTACAGTAGTATCTCTAGATAATAATAAATCACCACCTATAATTGTAGCAGTACCTAAACTTACAGAAGTAACAACACCTCAAATAGGAGCAGAAAATGAAGTAGCTTTTTCAACTACAACTACATCAGTAGCATTTCTTAATTCAAAATTGATAGTATCATTTATTCTATCAGCAGCTAAAATATCAGCTCTTATTTGATAACTTTCAGTTCTACCATTTTCAATTTCAGAATTTACAGTAAATGTAACTTCTCTTCCTAAAAATTCAACATTAGTAGATACTTTTACACCATTATTATAAATAGCTAAATTATCTAAAGATGATAATAAATCAGAAGTACCAGCGTTTCTTAAAGTAATAGTTTTAAATAAATTATCACTATCACCTGTAGTTTGAAGTTCAAATTCTCCTAATAATACATCTTTTTCACCAACATTATATTGTGGAGATGATAAAGCAATTTGATTAAAAGTAACAGTTTCAACTACATAAGAACCAATTCTCATTGAGCTAGTTCTAACAGGTAAACCTAATAAATTAGCAGAAGCATCAGCAGAAACAACAGAAAATGAATGTTCTGCACCAATAGTAGCTCCACTAACTAATTCTACTACTAAATCAATAGTTTTAGTTTCACCTGCTTTGATATTCATAGTAGGATTAAAAGAAACTAATACAGTATTATCAGCAGCAATATTTGCTCTAGTAGATACTCTTAGACCATTTATTTCAAAATAAACTCTTCTAATATCACTTCTATTAGAAAGACCGTGTCTTTCTAATGTAATAGAGTTTACTGCTACATCAGAAGTACCTGCAGTTACATCGAATTTACCGAAAGTAACTAAACCACTTCTAGGAATAGTTTGAGATAATGGAGAAGCTGGATTTAAAGAAATCTCAACATTATTACCTTCTACAACTATAGGATTTTCAGTTTCAGTTTCAGTATCGTCAATATCTATAATATCATCAATATCTGTATCAACATCTTCTTCACATAAACCTAATAATTGTGAAACAGGATCACATTCACCAATTTCTTCTTCATCTTCAGAAGCTATAACAGCATTATTTCAAGTTTCAAATACAAAACCTCTAGTAGCAGGAGTATTATAATCACTAAAATTTGAAACTATACCTTTTTCAACTGCAAATGCTACAACTTGTTCTTGCCAAGAAGTAGATAAACTAGAATCATAAGAATATTCATCCCCGAAAGCAGCTTTGATTGTCATACCTAAAGCTTCAGATTTAGTTATGTTTTTTTCTGGATTAAACATTGCATTTTTAGCAATCATACCAGCATCTAATAAAGCTTCAACTGTATAACAAGCCCAAGTATTTGGTTTTGTAGCTGAAACATCAGAAAATAAATTATCACAAGTTGCTTTTTTTTCTATTCCTGCAATACCTGCAGCAACAGCTGCTATTTCTTGTCTTAATACATTTTGATTAAGATTATAAGCAGAAACATTATCAGAATGATCAACAATGTAACCAGCAGCAGCCAATGCATTAGCCGCTTCTATTTCAGCACTACTTTGTGCATAAGCTCCTGTAGAGAATAATCCCGAAACAAGAGTAACTAAAGCAACAGTTGCAGTAGCTCTTTTGAATAAATTCATAAATCGTTATGATTATATAAATAAAATTAATTAAAACTAAATTATTTTTCTTTTCTATTTTAATATTCCCTTTTAAAAAAAATTAGGAATTAAAATAATATAATCAGAAATTATATTTTAGTGTTCTATGTTTATTTTATAGAGTTAAAAATTTTAGATAAACTTTTTTTAAAATTGTTTTCACTAAATTTTCTAGCAGTTTTAATAGATTCTATAGATAGATTATTTCTATGAGCTGAATTATTTAAAACTTGATAAGATTTATCTATAAATTCTTTTTCAGAATTAACTAGATATCCATTTATTCAATTTTTAATTATTTCTTTTGCTCAAGCAATATTATAAGATATAACAGGAACTCATATAGACATAGACTCCAAGATTACTAATCAAAAAGAATCTATTTTAGAAGGAAATAAAAATAAAGTAGATTTCTCTAAATTTTTTATTATTTGATTTTTATCAATAATTCATAAAAAAATAATATTTTTATTATCCATATATTTGTTTTTGTATTTATTTAACTCATTTCATTCTCATCAAATTATTAAAACAAGCTCACGAAACTCATTTTTCAAATTTTCATATGTATCAAAAATAAGTTTTATATTTTTTCCAAATACCCGTCTACCATAAGTAAATATTACTTTACTTAATTTAGAGGTTTGATTTTTGTTTTTATTTTCGCTGTTATAATTCAAAAACTGATTATCCAAAACTGGATATAGTATTTTTGAATCTATCTTATATATATCTTTTATAGAATCTTGTAAATACTTACTATTAACAATAGTAGAATCTATATATTTTAAAAAAAACTTTTCTATTATTTTTTTTAACTTTACAAATACATTTGTATTTCAACCATAATACCATGGATAATGATGATGCCACCAAATAATTTTTGCTTTTGATCAAAATAATATTTTTGAAATAACTCATACAAAATGCATTGGAGAATTTCATATAAAAATATAATCATAATTTCTTATATGATAAGCAATTTTAAAAAAACTAACTAGTTTAGAATTTTCAAAAGATATTACCTTATGTTTCAAAGGAAATATAGTTTTATCATACAAAAAAGTATAAAATATTATATCATTATTAGTATTATTTAAAAGAAAAGTTGATAAATAAATCATCATATTTACAGCTCCTCACTTCTTAAATAAATAAGGATGTAGAACTGCTATTTTTTTATTTGTTGGAAACATAATTATATATATTATAGCAAAACACAAAGGTTAAAGCCTTAACCCAAAAGTTTTTTACAACTCTGGGAAACAAAGATTGAAATATTTTTTCTCAATCACTATTTTCCAGAGTCATAATAAATACTGTTAAAGTAAAAAGCAGTTATAATTTTTGTTCTTCATTTTGAGAACATTTTTTAATTTTCAGGTAATGTTAAAGGACTTCAATTAACTGGAGCATAATAATTCTTTTTTAATAAAAAGTCAATTACATAATACTATTTTTCACACAATCTTCACACAAATATTGTGTGAAGATTTCGATTATACAATATAATAAAAAAATAGCAATTTTTAATTTGCTATTTCGATTTACTATTTTTATTATTATGATTGACTTACTGTATCTGCTAAATTCATAATAGGTTGCATAATAGCCAATGCTATAAATCAAACTATTACTGCTAATGTAACTATTATGAAAGGTTCTAATAATTTATTTAAAACACCTATAGTATTATCTACTTCCTCATCATAAAAATCGGCAACTTTTAGAATTATTTTATCAAGCTTAGCTGTTTCTTCTCATACTTGAATCATTTGAATCATCATATCGGGAAATAATCTATCTCAATCAAGAGATTCCCACATTTTAATTCATCAAGATATATCTTCTGATAAAAGCAATATTCTTTGTTTATATACTTCATTTCAAACAGCAGCTGAAGTAATTTTTAAACTTTCTACAACAGATACTCATGAAGAACTTAATCAAGAAAATACTCTAGAAAATTTTGATAAAACTAATTTTTTATTTATTTCTCAAAAAACAGGGATTTTAAGCATTATATTATCAAAAATATATTTTCAATCTGGTGTTTTTTTCCATATAGATATTGTTATAAAAGCAATTATAAATAAAATTATAAATACAAACCAATAACTAGTAAATAAATTTGACATATCAATTAATAAGTTTGTACTCATAGGTAAACCTTCTCTAGCTTTTATATTTATAGGATCATCTAATGGTAAATCTTTATTATATCAAAAAATTTCTAATAAATTTGGTACTACTATTATCATCATAACAGCCACTACTCCTATAACTACGATTACTATAAATAAAGGATACATCATTGCAGATTTGATTTTTCATGTTAATGATTCTACTTTTTCTATTTGACTAGATAAATCATTTAAGACTTGATTAAGTAATCAAGTCTTTTCTCAAGACTTGATTATTCATATTTCAGCTTCTGAAAAACTACTAGGATAAAGCTCTAAACATTCTGATAAATTTTTTCATTGCCTAAGTTCTTCACTAAATCTTCACAATATAGTTTTTAATATTGGATTTTTTTCTTGTTTTTCTAAAACTAATACTGACTTTAACAATGTCATTCAAGCATTAGTCATTGTAGACAAAAGACGATAAAAAACTACTTTATCTTTTGTTTTTACAGTTTGTAATGAGACTACAAAATCATTTAGTTTATCAATAAAACTAACTGTTTTAACTGTATTAGTTTTATTTTTGACATTGTTGTCATTTCAAGAACTTTTATCATCATCCATGATTAAAAAATCTGCCATAATATTATTTTAATTAATAATTTTTTAAATTTAATTTTAATCCCTCCCCTTCGTACCAATACCATTAAGTTAAGAGACAAATAGCTAAAGCTATCTGTTGACAAACAGTATTAATAAAATGTTTTTCAGCTTGTTAACAGAGTGCTTTAGCACTTTGAAATCCTTAACTTAATGGTATTGCCCTTCGTGCCTCAGGTACTCCCTTTGGAAAAGGGAGAAATATAATTATTCATTTTTTTTATTTTAATCTCCCTTTTCCAAAGGGAGTACCCGTAGGGGGAGGGATTAAAACCTAAGTACAAATTTTTACCCTTTTTGACTTTTTGCAACCCTATAAACTTCTTCTAAACTAGTTAATCAATTTAATGCTTTCATAATTCAATCTTGTTCTAAAGATATCATTCAATCTTTTATTGCTTGTATATTTATACCAAATGCAGAACTTCATGATAATATCATTTCTTTAACTCATGGAGTTATTTCTAATACTTCATATAATCAAACTCTTCATTTATATCAATCTCCATCACATTTATCACATCATACTGGTTCATAAAAAACTGGTTTTTTTAATTTATCTCACACTCTGGATTCTAATTCTGCCTTATCTGTCAAACTAATAGCATTTTTTATATTCGCTAAAGTTTCAGGTCAAATATCTTTTAAACTTATTTCTTTTTTACAAGTACATAATCTTCTTATAAGTCTTTGAGCTATAATAGCATTTACAGAAGCAGGAATTAAAAATGGTTGAACTCACATATTAAGTATTCTAGTAATAGTTTCAGATGCACTATTTGTATGTATTGTAGATAATACAAGATGTCATGTTAATGATGCTTCAATTGCTATATCAACCGTTTCTTTATCTCTCATTTCTCATACCATTATAATATCTGGATCTTGTCTAAGAGCTGTTCTTAATCAATATGCAAATGTATATCATATATCCGGCTTTACTTGTGATTGATTTATTCAATCAACTTGATTTTCTACTGGATCTTCCAAAGTCATAATATTTACTCAAATTTTATTCAAATTTGTAAGAGCTGAATATAAAGTAGTTGATTTACCTGATCAAGTAGGTCAAGAAGTTAATATAATACCATTAGGTAAAGAAATAGCTTTTTCTATAAGAGTGAAATTTCTTCATTCTATTCATAAAGAATTCAGTGAAGGTATTTTTTTACTTTTATCTACAATTCTCATTACTATTTTTTCTCAATGAATGGTAGGTAATGTAGAAACTCTTAAATCAAGTGATTTTCATTCTATAGTTGTACTAATTCTTCAATCTTGAGGTATACGAGATTCATCTATTTTTAAATCTGACATTATCTTAAATCTAGCAACAATTCAACTATGTAAAAAATTTTGATATTCTAATATCTCTCTAAGCTCTCAATCTAATCTATATCTTAGTCTCACATATGAAGTAAGAGGTTCTATATGTATATCTGAAGAATCTCAAAGTACAGCAGCAAGAATAAAATTATCACAAACTTCTTGTATATTATCTCATTTATATACTAAATCTTTTAGTTTGATTACAGCTTCTTTATAATTCATATACTATTTTTTTAAATTTTTAAATATTGGTTCTATTATATCATCTATTTTAATAGTCTTTTTGTATAATTCTTCCAGTTTGTCTTTTTTTGATAATCATTTTCTAATTGTATCTACTTCTGAATTTAATTGTTTTAGAACCTCTTTATTTTTAGTAAAATTAATAAGTTCAATTCATTCTGTTTTTTTATCTTTTAATTTTGAATCAACTAAATTTGTAGATTCTCTATGTTTATCTAAAACACTTGTAATAAATTCTTCTATTTTATAAGTTGGTTGTCATTTTACATAAAATAATAAATTTAGACTTATTTCATAATATTCATTTCATTGATCTTTAGCTATAAATTCTAAAAATTCTCTCTTTCATCTAGATTTATATGAATTATCAATATATTGTTTCATTGTAATTTTATCTATATCAATCATTTGATTTTCAAATATATTGTAATCATCTGTTACTTTAGATCAAACTAATGTTCTTTTAACACCATTTTTTGATAAAAATGAATATTCATTATTTATAATTACATCATTATCTTTTATATCTATATTACCTACATTTTCTATAAAATATAGAAAATCAATTATTCATGATTTTGTTCATTTTAAATTCATGCTCAAAGGTATATAATATATACTTGCTTCTAATGAATTATTTTTAGAGGTACTCATTGCAAAATCATCTACAAGTGTTATTTTAGATATTCATATAGGATCATTTGTAGAAAAATTAAATGTTTCGATAATAGATTCAACATAATTAATAAATTTAAAATCTGTTAAAGCATTATCTGGAAAAGCTATAGAAACATCTGAATAAGGTGGTAATACTTTAGATATTATCATACTTTTATCCTCTACTATTTTTCTATTTTCTGTACTATTTAGTTCATTTTTTTTGTTATCTAAAAATTCTTGATATGTAGCACTATCATTATTTTGTAAATTTTTTTCATAAAATGATTCTGTAATTTCTTCAAGTATTTTATTAACCACCATAGTATTCTTAGAAGAATTGTTATTACTTTTAAATTCACTAAATGTTAATCAACTTTTTTTTGTTTTTTCTATATCATTATATAATTTTTTTGTATCTGTTTTTATTTTTTCAATTACCATTATTTCTGGTATTATACTTGAAAAAAGATAAAAGAATAATCATATAGTTAATATAAAGTAAAACACAAAATGTATAATTATAATATTTATTTCTCTTTTTTGCCTTTCCATATTATTGTAGGTTATATTTTAATTTTAAACTAAAATTTGTTTTATTTGTAAAATTAGTTTTTTGTCATAAAACTGATTCTGTTCTAAAAATTTTTTGTCTATCAATAATAGTAAAAAATTCTGACTTCTTACTAATAAAATTTAAAAAACTATTTGCTATAGATATAGAAGTTCCTTTTATATATTTATCTGACTCTCAATCAAATCATTTATCTATAGATTCAAATGTAGAAGAATAAGCTTCACAATTCATAGTTAAAAGATTTTTACTAGCTTCAATTGATAATCAACTACATTGTATTTTTTCTTTATCTAAATTATCAAATTCATTTTTTATATTATCAAATTCTTCTAATATTTTTAAAACTTTTAATTTATTTTTAGATTTATCTAATAAAAATAGTACTTCTTTAGTTTTTGTAAAGTTTTCTACTTCATATAATTTTTCTAAAATATCAATAATACTAGTAGTTTGTGATTTTTGTAAATCTAATAATTCTTTTTTATAATTTATATTCAAATATGAAATAGATGAACATAAACTATCATTAGTCTTTATATCACCTATAAATACATAACATAAAGGATCTAGAAAATTAGAATTATTTAAATCATCTTTATTTTGTACATATATATATGAAAAAAGAATAATTAATACAAAAATTAATATCAAAAAAACAGTTTGTAAAAAGTGTGCAGTTTTTGATAAATAATAAAATTTATCTTTATTATTTTCATTTTTCAAATTATCTACTTCTTTAACCAAATTAGAACTCTGACCAAAATCATCAAATATATTTGACGGATCTGCAGACTTATTTATTTCATTTTTTTTATCTGACATATGTAATAATTAAAAATTAACTAATATAATATTATCATAAAATTAAAATAAATACAAAAAAATCAAGGTATTTTTAAGACATAAATAAAATAATTAATAAAATTTAATATTTTTTGGCTTTTAAAAAAGAAATATCAAAAGAAAAATATAATTTGTAAAAATTATATTTTTCTTTTTTCTAATATATCTAAAAACTGTTTTGTTGTTCATTTTTTAATATTAACATCTATAGGAAAAGCATCATAAAATTTTTCTCACCATGCAGTAGTTATTATTCTATTATCTAATAATATTACAATTCAATTATCATTTTTAGTTCTTATAAGTCTTCAAAATCATTGTTTTAATTTAATAATGGCTTTGGGTATAGAATATTCTAAAAAAGGATCATTAAAAAATATACTTCTTGCTTGAAATATTGGATCAGTAGGTACCGAAAAAGGAAACTTATGAATAACTAAATATTTTAAATCATCTCATGGTATATCTATTCCCTCCCAAAAACTATCTGTACCTAATAATATAGAATTTTCTGGATTTGATAAATAAAAATTTAATAATTTTACTTTACTTCATGTTAATCATTGTGCATAAATATTTATTCATTCTTTTTTTAATTTAGAATTTAGTGATGTATAAATATTTTTAATAATAGAATAACTTGTTAATAAAGTTAATACTTTTCATCTTACTATTGAATAAAAACTTCACAAAAAATTCACAATTTGACTTGAATTATTTTTAATATCACCTAAATCAGTTGGAATAAATAATGTTGCTTGTTTTTTATAATCAAAATCACTTTCAAATGAATAAAATTTAAAATTATCTAAAAATAGTATTTTTTTAAAATAATCAAAATTTCAAGCTATCTTAAGTGTAGCTGAAGTTAATATACATGAATCAATTTTATTCCAAAGATTTTTATTTAAATACTGTCCTGGATTTAATAAGGTGTATTCAAAACTTACTCATAAATTATCATTAAAATTTAGTATTTTTATAAATTCTTTGTCTGATTTTATGTCTAACATTATCTTAAGTATATCTAAATATGATTGTAAAATAGCTATTTCTTTTGAAAAATTATAGTCCTCTTCTATTGATAATTTGTCTACAATGTCTAAAAAATCTAATTCTATTTTTTTTATCATAGCAGTAAAATTATTTGATTCAAAGAAATCAACTTTCATTAAAGTTAATTTAAAATTATTATTACTTCATACTTTTATATCTATATAACTGTAAATATAATCATCTATTAATTCTAATTTTGAAATAAGGCTTTCTTTATATTTTAAAAAATCTATTTTCTTTGAATTCAATTTTATTAATATTTTTTCTATCAATTCAAAATGTTCTAATAAACTTTTCAAATTATAATTTTGTTTTAATGAATCTGTAACAGTATCTTCTATATTATGTCATTCATCTATTACTAAATTATCTATTTTTCATAAAATTCATGTTTCACTATTCAAATCAGAAAATAAAAGACTATGATTTACAACTATAACATTAGAATTAGATAATCTTATTCTAGCTTTGTGAAGATATTCATATTTTTTATAATTATTTTTTTCATCTAATACTAAAAAGTTATCTGAATTAATAAATCTCAAAAAAGAAAATTCCTGTCAAAAATAATTTAATTCATCTAATTCTCAATACTTAGTCTCAAATAACCATAACAATATTTTTGATAAAAATCATACTTTTGTATAACTAATATCACTAAGCCAAAATTCATCAAAAAATAATTTAATACTTATATAGTTTTTCTTTCATTTTAATTTAGTATACCTAAAATCAATTCATAAATTTTCTTTTAAATATAATAAATCTCTTATATATAATTGATCCTGTAAAGTTTTAGTTTTTGTAGAAATAAAAACTTTTTCTCAAGTTTTAACAGAATGAATTATAGATGGTATTAAATAAGCAAAACTTTTTCAAAGTCATGTTGGAGCTTCTATAACAACTTTATTTTTATTAGTAAAGCTGTCCATTACCATATTTGTCATTTTTAATTGATTGGCTCTTATTTCAACACTTCAAAGAGTTTCAAAAATTGTAGACATATTTTTATTGTCTATTTCTTTGTCTATAATAAGATTATCATCTGATTCAATCTTTCAAACTTTTTTTAATATCTTTTTTTCAAAATCACTAAAAGATAAATTTGAATCTATATTATGAAAAATGTAATCTTTTAAAAAATATATATTTCTATCATCTGTTTTATTAAATATATAATATAAAAGGTGTTTTTTTTCATTATTCAATTTTTCAAATTTATTAAGTAATTTTTCAAATAACTTAATTGTAGCATTTACATCATTCAATGCTCTATGAGCTCACTCAAATCATATTCAAAAAGAATTACATAAAACTTCTAGGTTAAGTGAAGATTGTGTGAAGCATAAAAAATTTGCTAAAAAAAATGTGTCAATATTAATATTATTTTTTATATCTATTCAATTATTTAGAAAAAAATCTACATCAAAAAAAACATTATGTCCTAACAAAGGAATATCTCAAATAAATTCCTCTATATCCTTCTTTAAATCACTAATTTTTGGAGCTCATACTAAATCTGAGTCATATATATTTGTAATATTTGATATAATCTCTGGTATTGGAATACCTGGATCAACAAAAGAAGTAAAAGTATCTATAACCTTAAAAGTTTTAGCATCAAATTTAACCATTGCAATTTCTATAATTCTATCATTGTACCTATCTAACCCTGTAGTTTCTAAATCAAAACAAATAATCATATTTTTAAAATAAATCTTGAATAAAATATTTACATACATATAATAACCATTAATAAAAATTAACAAAAATTAAAATGAAAAAAATAATATATTTTATATTATTTATTAAACTTTTATTACTTTATTATAATACTTTTAGCTTTAATATTGAATATAACACTAATTCAAATGTAAAAAAGGCTATATTAATAGAAGATTATATAATAAGACATAAAGAAAAAATTGATACTTTTTTAAATTATTATGATATAAAAGATAGTATTGAACTAAATAATGATTTAAAAAAGTTAGTTGATTTTATATATGAATTAAAAAAAATTCAAAATACTGATATAGAAAAGAAAAAAGCAGAAAATGTTATAAACAACATATTAAATAAAATAAAAAATATAAATGAAGATTTAAAAATAAACCTAAAAAAAGAAAAAGAAAAACACGAAAAAAAGCTAAAATCAAAAAAAGAACAATATTGAATTTTATGAAAAAAAATATCTACTAAAATATATAATATAAACCTTTTGATTGCTGAAAATATCATAAATAATAACTCGAATGAAAAAAAATTGAAAATAAAAAAAAGTTTAATAATTCTAAATAAAGAAAATCAAAAATTAAAAAATTTTTCAAATATAAATTTTAAAACTGAAACTGAAATAGAACAAAATTTTAACTCAATATTAAAAAATATAAAAAAGGAAATTCTTTTTATAAAAAAGGAATTAAAATAATTCACACAATCTTCACATAATCTTCACAAAAAAAAGACTATTTTTTAGTCTTTTTTTAATCATAATTTATTAAATAATCACTCTAATTCAAAATTAGTTAAATTTTTATATTCTCAATATTGTAATTTTCATAATTCAATATTTTCTATCCTAATTCTTTTTAGATTTTTTACTCTAGATCATATTTTTTCTACCATTCTTCTTATTTGTCTATTTCTTCACTCTGTAATTATTATACTAAATGTTCATGATGATATTCTTTTTATTACTGCTTTTTTTGTATAACTTCACAATATAAATAATCAATTTCTCATTAAATCCAAATTTTGATCATTTATTGGTCAAAATGTTTCTACTACATATTCTTTTTCATGTTCATATTTTGGATGCATTAAATAATTTGCAAGCCTTCAATCATTTGTCATTAAAATCAATCCTGTTGTTTCTTTATCTAGTCTTCATATAGGAAATACTCTTTCTTTGACATTCATTATATCAATAATATTTTTTTCATTATGTTGAGCACAAGTTGTTTCTATTCATCTAGGTTTATTTAACTTATAATAGACAAGTTTTTTTTGTTCTTCTATTGCTTTATCTAAAAGAATAACCTCGTCTTTTCATGGACATATAGACTCCCCTATCTTTGCCACTTGTCCATTTACTTTTACAAGTCATCTTTCAATATAATCCTCTGCTTTTCTACGAGAGCATATTCAAGCTTGAGATAAATATTTTTGTATTCTAATATTTTCCATTATTAATTTTGACATATATATAAATTTTTGTGGATTAATATTCTAATCCCTCCCCACTTCGTGGTACTCCCTTTGGAAAAGGGAGATGAATAAAGTTAAGTAACTAATATTACTATTTTTTTCCTTAACAATCTCCCTTTTCCAAAGGGAGTACTCGTAACATAGTGAAAAGGGAGGGATTAATTTTAATTAGTTATAATTCTTACCTCAGGTATCAAATCAATATTATAATTTGATTTTACTTTATTTTTTGCTAGCTCTATTATTTCTAATAAATCTCTATAATTAGCAGTTCAATCATTCATTAAAAAATTAGCATGTAATGGTGAAAAAAAAGCTCATCATATTTTTTGTCATTTCAATCATACTTCTTCTATTAATTTTCATGCAGAATTATCTTTAGAAGGATTTTTAAAAAAACTACCACAACTATTACCTTTTGGTTGTTTGTATTCTCTAAAATAAATATTATCTATATCTGAATGATATTTTTCTACAAGATTATTTAAGTCAAACCTTGCACTAATAATAAAATAATTATTATTTTCTTTAAGAATAGTTTTTCTATAAGCAAAGTCCATTTGATTTTTTAATAAAGTAATAATTTTTCAAGTTTTTAAATCTATTAATTCTACACTTAAAAAATTATTTTCTATTTCTAATCAAAAGCATCAAGCATTTCAATAAATTGCTCATCATATACTTCATGGTAATCATATAAATCTTTTCCATAATGTTTGTCAATTATTATATAATTCCTTTGATATATCTGATATATATTCACTACTATATGTATCTAATATTTTTGAATTATTGTCATAATTCCATCATTTTAGACAATTTTTAATAACAATTCAATTAAATAATTCAAATGCGAAAAGTAAGTTTGTTCATCATCAAATAAACAAAATTTCTAAATTATTATCTTTTGAATAATTATATATGTCTTTTAATCTGTCTATATCTTGTCTACTATTAATTTCAAAATAATACTTAGTTTTAGCTAAAGTTTTAAAGTTTGACAACTTTGTAATGTCTACATCTTTAATTAAATATTTTAATATCATTATTGTTAATTATTTATTAATATATTTTTTTATTGCAATTCAAGTATAACTTTTACTACATTTTATAATATCTTTCACTGTTCCAGAAACTAATAATTCTCATCATTTATTTCATCATTCTGGTCATATGTCAATAATATAATCTGCATTCAATATAACATCCATATTATGTTCTATAACTAAAACAGAATTTCATTTATCAACTAAAGAATGTAATATATTTAATAATTTATCTACATCTTGAAAATGTAGTCAAGTTGTAGGCTCATCTAGTATATAAAATGTTTTTCAAGTAGATCTTTTAGATAATTCAGTAGATAATTTAATTCTTTGTGCTTCTCATCAAGATAATGTAATACTAGATTGTCATAATTTTATATATCATAATCAAACTTCATCTAATACTTTTATTATTTTTACTATTTTAGAATGTTTAGAAAAAAATTTAAGAGATTCTTCTACTGTAAGATCTAGAATATCTGAAATAGTTTTTCATTTATATTTTATTTGAAGAGTTTCTGAATTATATCTCTTTCAATTACAAGTTTCACACTCTACATAAACTGGTGGTAAAAAATGCATCTCTATTTTTTTAACTCAATCTCACTCACATTCACTACATCTTCATTGTTTTGTATTAAAACTAAATCTTCAAGGTCCATATCATCTTATTTGAGATTCTTCAGTCAAAGCAAATACATCTCTAATAAATGTAAAAACTCAAGTATATGTTGCAGGATTACTTCTAGGTGTTTTTCAAATAGGGGATTGATCTATAATAACTACTTTATCTAAATTATTTAATCAAGTAATATTTTTTACTTTTCAAACTTCTCTTTTAGCTCTATTCAATTTATTTGCTAAATAATTTGCAAGTATATCATTTACCAAACTAGATTTACCACCTCAAGATACTCAAGTAACTACAACAAAATTTCAAAGGGGAATACTAACATCAATATTTTTTAAATTATGCTGACTTGCTCAAATAATATTTAAAACTTTTCAATTTTCCTCTAAATCTTTAAATTTCGGCCTAAATCATCTTTTTACTACAACATTTCTTGTTCAATCTAAATAAGGTCAAGTAACTGAATTATTATTAGCAATAATTTCACTAATAGTACCTTGTGCAACTATTTCTCATCAATGTACTCAAGCTCATGGTCATATATCAATAATATAATCACATTCTCTCATTATATCTTCATCATGTTCAACTATAATTAAAGTATTTCAAATATCTCTTAATTTTTTTAAATTATTAATAAGCATATCATTATCTCTTGGATGAAGTCAAATAGAAGGTTCATCAAGAATATATATAATTCATTCTAATTTTGTTCATATTTGTGTTGCTAATCTAATTCTTTGAGCTTCTCATCATGATAAAGTTCATGCTTTTCTGGAAATTGTCATATATGTCAATCACACTCAAGCTAGAAACTCAAGCCTTTCAATAGCATTTTTAAGTATTTTTTTTGATATCTTTTGTTCTGAATCTGTCAATTTTACATTTTTTATAAAATCTAAAGCTTCTGTAACAGCAAGGTTAGACAATTCTCATATATTTAATCAATTTAAGTATATACTTAAACTTTCTTGATTTAATCTATGACCATTACACAAATGACAATCCATATCAATAATATAATCATCATATATTCATTTTTCATTTCATCATTCATAATATCTTCTAGTAAGTGTATTTATAACTCATTCAAATCTAGAATTATATGTATTTTTTACTCAAGATTCATTCAAATAAGATACATTATACATCTTATCTCAAGTTCATAATAATATGATTTCTTTTTCCTTTTTTGATAAAAGGGAATAAGCTATATTTAAATTTATCTTTTTTTCTTTTCAAACAATTTTTAATAATGCAAAAAAATAATCTCATCAAAATCAAGGAGCAATAACAGCTCACTCTAATAGTGTCAATCTATCATTTATAATTTTATCTTCTAAAAATACCTTTTTAACTCATAATCAATGACACTCCGGACAAGCTCAAGAATGTGAATTAAATGAAAAACTAGATATATTTAATTCTGAAGGAATATGTCAGCAATTTGAACAAACAAATACATTTGAAAAAGATTTTTCTAAATCTCAAATAACTTCAATAGAAAGTTGTCAATTTCATATTTTATAAGCTAATTCTAAAGAATCTTTTAATCTCTTTGTATCTGAAGATTCATTATCAGAATAATCTTTTTTAACTAATCTATCAATAACTATAAAAGTATTTTTAAAATCTTTTAAATCAACTTCATCATTTACAGTATAAATATTATTATTAATAGAAAATCTAATAAATCCTAAATTCAATACTTCTTTTTTTAATTCAGAAAAGGATGAAATTTTTAACTTAAGAGGTGATTTTAAAATAAATTTAGCATCATCTTCTAAACTAGATAAAAAATTAATAATATCTAACATAGAATCTTTTTTTACAATAGTATTACATTTAACACATTTTCTATCTCAAATATTTAAATAAAGTAATCTATAATAATCATAAATTTCAGTTATTGTTCAAACTGTAGATCTAGGATTTTTACTAGTAGTTTTTTGATCAATTGAAATAGTAGGGGATAATCAATTTATTTCTGAAACATCTGCTTCTTCATTCATTCATCATATAAACATACGGGCATAAGACGACAAACTTTCTAAATATTTTTGTTGTCATACATTATAAATTGTATTAAATGCTAGGGAAGACTTACCACTTCAAGAAACACCTGTAATAACAGTCATCTTATTTTTTGGTATTTTAACACTTATATTTTTTAAATTATGAGTTTTTGCTCAAATCACTTCTAAAAACTTAGACATAAAAAAGAATTATTATTAAATTATCTTCTTATTCTATTCAAAAAAAAAGATATTCAAATAAATAATTAAAAAAATTATAATTCATAAAACTAAAATTACTATCAACCCATATAATTTTAATCTGATGCAACTATTAATCCTATTACTTTTTTAGCTCATGCTTTTTTTAATACTTTAGAAATTTCATTTATAGTAGAACCTGTAGATATTACATCGTCTACTATTAAAATTATCTTATTGTCTATAATGTCTATTTTCTTTTTGTTTATTTTAAAGCAATTATCTAAGTTTTTTAATCTTTCTATTCTATTTAATTTTGATTGTTGTCTACTACTTTTTACTTTTTTAATTAATGATTTTTCTATTTTAATACCTGTATTTTTTGAAACTATTTTTGTGATGATTTCAGAATGATTATATCATCTTTTAAGTTTTTTAAAAAATCACATAGGAGGATATAATAAAATATAATCATTTGTATTTTTATAAATCTCATTATCAAAAAATATATTTGATAAATAAATTCAAAAATCTTCTGCTATATCTTTTTTATGGTAAAATTTTAAATCTTTTATAAGTTTAGAAATTATTTTTTCTTTATAATGTGCTAGTATTATTATTTTATCATAATAAACATCTGTTAGACATTTATCATGGACATTAAAAATATCACTACGACCTTTACAAGAGTAACATATAGAATTAAAATTAGACATTTTAGACAGACAACTTTGACACAAAAAATGTCATTCTTTATTACAAGAATAACACTTTTTAGGAGCTAAAATATCTTTTAAAAATTTAAACATTTTTATTTAATATCAAGTAAAATGGAGCTTAAACTATCAACTCAAAATCAAGTCATTCATTTATTAAATAATCAATATGGTTCAAATGAGTTTAAAGCTGTTCAAGCTATATCTAAATGAATATATGTTTCATTGTTTAAAACAAAATTTGATAAAAAAGCTGCTCACATAGAAGATCATGCAAAAACTCATCTATTTAAATTTTCTAAATCTGCTATTTTTGAAGATCTCGTTTTTTCTATAAAATAATTATCAAATGGTAATTCTATATATTTTTCAAAATTATTATTTGAATAATTTATAAATTTCTTTATTAAATTTTTATCATTTCACATTATTCATGCATATCTAAATCATAATGCAACCATAACTGCTCAAGTTAAAGTAGCTATAGTAATTATCTTATTTAATTTATAGTTTTTTGATATATAGCTTATTCAATCAGCTAATACAAGTCTTCATTCTGCATCAGTATGAATAATATCTACAGTTTTTCAACTATATGATTTTATTATATCAGATGGTTTATATGAATCTCAAGAAATATGATTTTCAGCAAGAACTAAACAAGAAATAATATTTACATTTAATTTTTTATCATCTAATTCTTTCATAATAGCAAAAACAGAAGCTGCTCAACACATATCTCATTTCATTTCATACATAAAATCTCACGGTTTTACTTGTATTCATCATGTATCAAATGTAATTCATTTTCAAACTAATCAAATAGTAGGTAATCTCTTATCAATAATCCTTTCAAATATAACCATATAAGGCTTCTTAGAACTTCATTTTCAAACATTATGTAATAGTTGTAGTCATTTTTTTTCAATTTGCTTAGAATCAAAAATTTTAACTTTTGTATTTTTAAATTTAGTATTTTTTACTAATTTTGCAAATTCTTCAGGATATAATTCATTAGAAGGACTTTCTCATAAATCTCTTGCAAAAATTATATTATTTAAAGTATCTAATCTATTTTTTATAAGCTCTTTATTATTATCATTAATTATTATATTTATATTATCTTCTGTTTTTTCTGTTTTATATTTATTAAATTTATATCTAGATAAAATAGCTGTATTCACAAAATCTAACAAATTATTATCATTATTTGATAATAATGTTAAATCATTAGGTAATTTAGGTAATTCTTCTCATAAAAATTCTATTAAAGTTTTATTTAATTTATTATTAAAGAAAATTATATAAATACTTTCATAATTTTTATCTCAAATAAAAAATGAAAATACTTTATTTTTTTCTCAAATAATAATATCATTTATTTTTAATATTATTTTTGAGTCTAAATTTAAACAATCCAAATATTTTAAATCGGATTTATTTTCTATTAAAAAAACTAAATTTGAATCTTGAACCTCTGTTATTTTTGTCTTTAATTCTATCATAATATAGTTAAAAAATATTAAATTAAAATAATTATCAAATTAACCCTAACCTGAATCCTTTCCCTTAAATAAGGGCAAGGGGAACAATTATAGCCTCTCTCCCTTAAAATAAGGAAGAGAATTAGGCCTTTAGGTTATCCTGTGGACAAAAGAGGGTTATTTCCATACAAGTATAATATATTTATAATTAAAATATAGAAAAATACAAGCTATATAATAAAAAAAGTGTTAATAAAATAGAAAAAAACAAAGAAATATAATTTATGTATTTTTTATGAATTAAAAAATTAAAAACTATATTAAATAAAAGTATAAAAAATACTATAAAATCTATACTATATTTTTGAATATAATAAATAGATAATAACGAGCTAATGTAATTAATTATCAATCAAGTATATTTCATTTTTAATTTATATTTTTTAAATATAGATTTATTTGAAAGATGATTAAATAAAACATCTGACAAAACAAAAAAAATAATTATAAAAATATTTATAAAATTAAATCAATAATTATAAAAATAAATATAAAAAATAATTGATATGTAAAAAACAAAATACACTATCTGTATATTATTTTTTTTAATTTTTCAATCTTCCTTAAAATCTGAAAAAAGATATAAAAAAGAAATTCAAATAAATAAAAAAATAAAACTTTCTATTAATAGATTTCAACTAAAAGAAGTTAAATTTACAGTATTGTTTATAGTATCTCATAAAAAATTTTTTCATTTAGTTAAATTATAAAAAATAAAAAAAATAAATGAAAAAATAAATGAAACAAAAAAAAGTAGAAACTTCATTTTTATAAAATTAAAAGTTAACTACTCAAAATATAATGATAAAAAATAAAATTACAAAATTTAAAATAATAAGTACTATATTTTTACTTAAATGTAATAATAAATATAATAAAAATATTACTAAAAAGTAAAACATTCAATCATAATTTGAATTACCAATATTATAATAATATACTATATTTATATATAAAATAAAAAATATAGTATAAATAAATATAACTGAAAATAAATATGAGCTTAAAATTTCAAAAAAATCTGAAATATAATTTGTTATTTTTCAAAATCATTTTTTTATTGAAGTATATGAAAATCAAATACCTTTTTCTTTTGCTTCAAATAAAGTGATATTTTGTTTAATCACTGTTCTTCTAATTAACATATCTAATCTTTTTTCACTACTAAAAATAAAAGATATTAAATGTTTTATTATATAAATATTATTTTCTCTTAATTTTTCTTTATATTTTTTTAAAAATAATTTATTTTTTATATATGAATGTGAATGTTTATCTATTTTTTCTAATTCATCATCTTTATTTTTAAAAAATAAAAAACTTTTTATATTATGAACAAAAGTTTTAACAATATAAGCAATATCTTTATTTTTTTCTATAAAAGATTCTTTTGATCATATTTTTTTAAGTAATAAATTAGTTTGTTTTAATAACATTTTACTATTATCTTTATGTTTTTTTTCTACATCATCAAGTTCTATTTTTCAAATTTTTATCAAAGCTAATTCTCAAATTTCTTTCAATTTAGATATATTTGTAGATTTTTTAAATTTTAGAATAGAATTAAAAACATTTTTTAATTTTTCTTTTTGTTCTGCATCCAAATCTATTTTACTTTCTCAAGAAAGTAAATTTTGTAATTTCAATAAAACAAGATCGATAAGTTTATATATTTCATCTAATTCTTTTTTCATATAAAAATTATCTTTCTCTTTCTCTTTGTCTTCTTTTTTTTCAATAAATGTAGTTTGTTTTATTTTGTTTGATTTTTCTTCTTTTTTAATAGATAAGTAATATATATTATATTCATCCGTCAAATTTTTTATAATTTTATCTTTTTCTTCTTGTATTAAATCTTTATCTGCTTCTGAAAATAATGAAATAACATTGTATTCTAAATTTTTTCTTAATTTAACATATATTTTAAATATATCATCTCAAACTATTTTTCAATGTTTTAATTCTCAAACATTATTATATGCTGTAAACAAAAAAACATTTCCTATTACATCTTTTGTTTTAACTTCTTCTATACTTAAAATATAGTATCATTCTTTATGAACTCTCTCTCTTGCTATTGTTTCATTTTCTGCTTTGAAAACAATCGTATATTTTTTTCCATTTTTTGAAACGGATATTTTATAACTTTGCATATTTTAAAGTATTAAAATAAATTAAATATTTTTAAAATCTAGGTTTTGTAATGTTTTTGTAAAATCTCATCTTGTCTTAACTCAATTATCATTTTTAAAAATCTCATTTATTTGAGTAGTAATATTTTGTATATTTTCTTTACTAGCTTCTTTAAAAATAGTTTCTATTTTCTCTAATTGAAAACTAAACGAATTATCTGGATTTTCCAATTTATTAAAATAAGAATCAATAGATAACTCTTTTTTTTCTTTATTGTCTAAAAAATTCATATTTTATAGATTATTTATTAAAAATGTAAAAGAATTTATTTCTTTTTGTTTTTCTATAGCTTCTTTTTTTCTCATTCCTGCTATTTGTGAAAAATTTTGCTTATTTATATTATCTAATTCTTCATATTCTAACTGTTTTGTAAAATTAGACAATGTTATATATAATTTTTCTAATCAATCTGTAGTTAAAATAGTTATAGCTTCAAAATAAAGCTCTTTTTGTTTATCTGGTATATTTAAAGAAATTATCATTACTTTAATGATTTTTCTTTTTTTATACATATCCTTTTGTTTTTTTAAAAAATCAAAAATCATAATTTTATTTAATTAATAAATTATATATGTTTTTATAATATCATATAATTTATTAAAAATCAAAAATATCAATCTTTTATTATTTTAAATACTAGAATTATTTATAAATATTAGTATATCAAATGGCTGAAGCCATCTGTTGAATAATTTTACTATTAAGTAGTGTAAAGTCATTTTAGAATAAATATTATTTTTATTTATTCTAAAATAATTTAGATTATTTTTTTAAACATTCTTGTTTATATATAGTTATTTATTATATTATTTATATATATTATTAGTATTAATAGGCAATGTTAAAAATACTAATTACTTTATATAAGCTAACTAAAAAATAACAATAATATTTTTTTTAAAAACTATACATTTTTGTCCTTATTTTAAAGCAAAAAAAATAATAAACATTTTTTTAACAATTAAAAAATATTCTATTTGACTTGTTTTTTTAAATAAAAACCATATATTTAGAATGTTAATTGTTATTTTAAATAAATAATAGATTTGATGAATAATATAAATAATAAAAATAATTTTAAACAATTTTTCGTAGTGTTTTTAACAAGTTTTTCATTATGAATTCTTTTTTGTTTTATGGTACTAGCAAAAGACTATAATGGTGTGTTAAAAACTTACAGAGATTCAGATAAAATTTCTATTTTTGAAAATAAAGATAAAGATTTAGATTTAACTAAGTTTTGGGAAACATACAATTTAATAAAATTGAATAATTATGATACAGAATGAGTAGATAAAAATAAACTTTTAGATAGTTCAATAAAATGATTAGTTCAATGATTATGAGATAAAAATAGTGAGTATTTTTCAATAGAAGATGCTAAAAAATTTAATGAAGTTTTATCTTGAGATTTTGAATGAATTTGAGCAGTAGTAGAAACAAATGAGCTTTGAGTGATAATTGATAGACTTATAAAATGATCTCCAGCAATAAAGTATTGATTAAAAAGTGGAGATATTATAATAAAAGCTAATGAAACAAAACTTTCTTGATTAGATTTATTTGATGCAGTTGATAAAATAAAATGACCAGCTTGAACAAAAGTTTTATTAGAAATTCTTAGAAAGTGAGAAAATAATCTCTTATCAATAGAAGTAACAAGAGAAAAAATTAAAATACCATCTATTGATTCTAAAATGTTAGATGATTGAAAAACTGCTTATATATCAATTAATATGTTTTGAGAAGAAACTTCTACTGATTTTGAAAATACTATTAAACAATATATGAATACAGAATGATTAATTATTGATTTAAGAGATAATTGATGAGGTTATTTACAAAGTGCTGTATCTATATTAAGTAATTTAATAGAAAATAATAAAATTTTAGTTGTTACAAAATATAAAGATGTTTTTTCTAATGTTAATTATCCTAGTATAAATAACTGAAATATATATAAATGAAAAATAGTAGTATTAATAAATGAAAATTCTGCTTCAGCATCGGAAATAACAGCTTGAGCTTTAAAAGACTATAAAAAAGCAATTCTTGTTTGAAAAAAATCTTATGGTAAATGATCAGTTCAAAAACCTTTTGATTTATCGGATGGAAGTATGTTAAAATTAACAATAGCTAAATGGTTTACACCAAATGATGTAAATATAGATAAAGAATGAATAACTCCAGATATAGAAGTATGATTTGAAAAGGAAGATTTTGAAAATTCTTATGATAGACAATTAGAAGTAGCTAAAGAAGTTTTGAAAACATTTGTTGATAACAATGCTTATCAATTTAGTATAGATAAATTTGTTAAAGAAAAAGAAAATAAAGAAGAAAAATAATAAAGTTGTAGGGAAATAATTTCAAAATTAACCCTAACCTGAATCCTTTCCCTTAAATAAGGGCAAGGGGAACAATTATAGCCTCTCTCCCTTAAAAAAAGGGAGAGAATTAGGCCTTTAGGTCATCCTGTGGACAAGATTGGGTTATACTGAAGTCTCTTTAAAATCTGAGTAATCATTTTTTTCTTCCCTTAGACTTAAGGGAAGATGTCTGAAAGACAGATGGGTTATTTACTAAGATTTTAAAGTATTTCTAGTATATTAACAAATAAAAAGATATTTATACAATTGTATAAATATCTTTTTAAATAATATCTCAAATCATCCAAAAAGGAATAATTTCAACTTTAAAATCATCTAATTCTCTTTTTGATATATCACTTGTTGTTGTTTTTATAAAATATTTTATGTCTTTTTTGTAATCTTTACAAAATGAAGAAAATATTTTAGGTATAACATCCTTGTTTTTTAGTTTTATTTCAATTGGTACAATTCATCAAGTTTTGTAGCAGTATATAAAATCTATTTCACTACCATTTACCTTATTATATGTTTTTATCTCATCACTAAATATTTTTTTATTTTTAAGTATTTCTAAATATGCAAGATTTTCTATAAGTTCTCATTTGAAATCATTATTTCAAAAATCATTTTTAAAATAATTTATAACTCATAAGTCATTTAAAAAAAATTCTGGTTGTTTTGAATATTCTTTTCTGCTATCTGAATAAAAGGGATAAACAGTATGTAATAAAAAACTTTTTTCAAGTATTTCTAGATAATATTTTACTTTATCTCTTGATATGGATAAATAATTCGATAAATCATTTATATTTAGTAGTGATGAGATATTATTTGCTAAATAACTAAATATTTTCCTAAAGTTTATAATTTCATTTCATGATAGAAAAAATGCTATGTCTTTTTTTAGATAGATATCAATTATTTCTGATAATTTATTTATTTTTTCTTCTTTAGTTTTTTCATTTATTACAGCTGGATAACCTCAAAAGGTATAATACTCCTTTAAATAATGTTCTATTTTGTCATACATGAAACTTTCATAATTATCTTTATTTAGATAATTTATATCTATTTGTTTATACTCTAAAAACTCATAAAATGAAAATGGATAAACCCAAATTTGTTTTACTCTTCAAACAAGAGAACTTCAAAGCTCTTTTATTTGCCAAAGTCAGCTTCAAGTTGCTATAATTCTTAGATTTATAGTATCATCATCATAAAGAGATTTTAGTATTTGTTCTATATTTTCAACTGTTTGTACTTCATCAAGAAATAAAATTGTGTCACTATAAAAATCTACTCCATAATTAAAAGAGATATATTTTATAAAATCATCTTTTGTTTTAAATTTTTTCTCATAAATATCATCAAAATTGATATATTTTTTAGTTATATTTATTTTATTGTCTTCTAAAATCGTTTTTATTAGAGTGGTTTTTCATACTTGTCTTGCTCAGTAAATAATAATGAGTTTTTCTTTTTCTATATATTTGTATATCTTATCTAAGTATTTTTTTCTTTTAAATATCATAATTATTTATTAAAGATTAAACATATATATTTTACTTAATATTTACAAAAAAACAAATTTAAGTATTAAATTTTTCACTTTTTCTAAATATTTAGTGTTAAATTTTACAAATATATATAAAATTTAACACTTGTAAAAAATATTAAAAATTGGGATAAAACTTTTGAATTTTTATTGAGTTTTAAAGTTCAGATTATGATCTACATAAAAGTGGTCGGATTTGAAACGGGACGATAGAAATTTTTGAGATTATTTTTTTTGCAATTTCCTTAAAATCTCATATAATAAAAGTAAATTTAGAATTTAATTTACTATCAACTGAAATAAATTATTCAAAGTGCTAAAGCCCTCTGTTGACAAACTGATTTTAACTTTTGTGTAATATTTTGTCAACAGAGGGCTTTAGCCCTTTGTTATATTAAGCTATTATCTTAATTAAATATATTCTCAGATGATAGTAACGAATTTAATTTAAATAAATATGGCAACTATAACTGTAGAAAATGAATATATTAGTATTCCAAAAATACAATATACAATACTTAAAAACATTTATGAATTAAATAAAAAACAACTAGATTTAATTAGAATCTATGAGGTAGAAGAAAATCTAAAAACTTGAAATTATAAAGTAGTTAAAGTAGATGATTTTATAAATTCAATTTAGTATTATGAAAGTAAAAAATATATTATTTGATTCTCAATTTGAAAAATTATTTGAGAAATATAAAGGTAAATTAACTCCAAAACAAAAATATAATTTATTTGAAATGGGACGATAGAAATAAAAAAGTTTTGACAATTATTAAATGATAAATAATATTTAATAGCTTTCTCTAATTAATTAAATTTGTTGGTTAATTAAGAAGGGGGGCATGTAAAGGATTATTTTTCATAATATCATTAGTAATATAATTTTTCCGCTATTATATTACTAAAATTAAAAAGAAACTCTATGTTCATAAGAGTTTCTTTTTAATTGTTTTAAAATTTCTAGATATTAAGCTAAAATAAATAGTACGGTATAAAATATATTTTTATATCATTAAATTTACATACATTTATAAAATCCTTTGTAATAACAATACTATATTTTACTTGTTCCAAATAAATATCATTAAATTTTTTCATTCAAGTTGTTATTTCACATTTTTTAAAATTTTGATATTTAACCTCAATTGGAATTAATTTATCATGCATTTTTATAACAAAATCAACTTCATTTCAATTTTTCTCCCTCCAATAATTTAATCATATATATTTATCTTTTAATTGTTCTAATCTAAGAAAAATGTAATTTTCAAGTAAGTGTCAATTATCAATTCTAATATCTAAATTATTAAAATTTTTTATAAGATAATTTCTTACTCATAAATCATAAAAATATTCTATTTTTTGTTTTCTTATCTCATTTAAACTATTTTTATGATATGGATTTATAATTTTGTTTATAAATGTATTATGGAGATAATTTAAATATTCGTTTATAGTAACTATATTTATTCATAAATCATTTGATAAATTTTCTATAACTATTTGTTGTCATATAATTATTGATAATGTTATCATTAAATTTGAAAACTTATCTATATTTCTTACTTTCAATAAATTAATTATATCTTTGTTTATATAATTTTGTGTAAAATTACTAAGAATAATATTTTTTTCTTCTATAGAATTTGATTTTACTATTGCTGGCATTCATCACCATATTATATATTCATCAACTATTTCTTTTATCTTGTCTAAAAATGAGATTTCACTAAAAGATAAAAAATCTTCATCATTTAAATCTAAATTAAGTAAATCAAAATTAGATTCTATATATTTTTTTGAATTATAATAACCTATATTTTTATACAATAATATTTCTTCTAAAGATAATCAAAACATCTCAAAACTAAACATCCTTCAAGTCATTTTAGCTCATATTTCCTTTAAATGAAGACTTGATGATCAAGTAATAATTATTTTTATATCATCTTCAAATGTATCAAAAATAAGCTTCAATAAATTACCTGCATTTTTTACATACTGAAATTCATCAAAAAGCAATATATTTTTGTTATTGTTACCTAAATGATTTTTTACAAATCAAATAGGATTATTTTCAAAATCTTTTCTAATACTAAAATCTTCAAAATTATAATAAAAACTATTTTTATAAGTTTTCATAAGATTTTTTAAAAATGTTGTTTTTCATACTTGTCTAGGTCAAATTATAGCTATATATTCTTTATAATCTATATATTTTATAACTATTTTTTCTATAAATCTTTCTATATACATATGTTTTTAGTTAAACCAAAGTTAAATTAGTAATATTATTATAGTCTATTTTTAGAATAAATCAAATTCTTTAAATATTTTGTATCTAGTTTTAAATTCATAAAATCTTATTTATTAAAATTAAATATCATTACTTTTTACCAATTTAAATTTAGTATTTTTTTAATATTAGTTATCATGTTTATGAGAAAAAGTTTTGACAATTATTAAATGATAAATAATATTTAATAGCTTTCTCTAATTAATTAAATTTGTTGGTTAATTAAGAAGGGGGGCATGTAAAGGATTATTTTTCATAATATCATTAGTAATATAATTTTTCCGCTATTATATTACTAAAATTAAAAAGAAACTCTATGTTCATAAGAGTTTCTTTTTAATTGTTTTAAAATTATCTAAATCAATATTTATCTAAATATTAATTTTTAACACATATTTTTTACATTAGCTCCTAATTTTATTTTTTATATAAAAAAAACTTGTATATATTAGTATATGTATATAATAAAAATAACTTTAAGTAAAATAAGTATTCTAAAGATTGATTTTTAAAAATAAAAAATCTAAAAAAACTTTTTAATTAATAAAGTATGATTTATTTTATAAAAAAAACCAAATTTAAAATTATTTTTACTATGAAGTTTATTTTATATTTTTATATATTTATAATATGAAAAATGTTTTTTTACATAAAGCAAAGCAGAAAACAGCCTCTTTAGTATTGTTTTCAATGGTTTTTTCTTTGGTTAGTCCATTTGGGAATATTACTTTTGCTGACCAAATTACTGCAATAGCTCAAATTGAAGCTATTGTACAATGAGAAGATGCAAGTTCTATAACAATAGAGGTTCTTCAAGAAACTGAAGCTACTGGAATTATTTCTCAAAATTTAAATGCTTATCAAGCAGCTATTTCTGCTGCTGCTGATGGGGATTTAGATACTATATGAGAAATACAAGCTATGATTGATAGTGTTAATGCTACAGAAGCTGCAACTGCATTAGCTACAATACAATGATATGCTACTTGAGATGATGCAAGTGCTTTAAGTATAGATGAACTTATAGTTGCATGAGTAACTTGAACTGTAGTATGAAGTTTAGATTCATATAAAACAGTAATAGCTGGAGAGGATGCAATAGCTGATTTACCTGCTTTACAATTATTAATTGATAATGTGAATGCACTTGTTACTGCAATAGCTGCAGCTCAAGTACAATTAGATTTAGTTGTTACTGCTCAATCTAACTATACTACAGCTTGATGATTAGTTGGAGATCAAGTATACATAGATGTAACAGATGCTAAAGATGCTGTAGATTTAGCAATAATTTCAGAAGTTACAGTTGATATTTTATCAACAACTGTAACTCTTACAGCAAACCTTGGACTTTTAGATGATGCAACTGATGCTCTAAATGTAGCTGCTGCAGATGCTGTAGAAACACTTATTTCAAACTTACCTCTAGAAGCTAATTTAGTTGTTGCTAATGAAGCTGATGTAACTACTGCAAGAAATGCTTATGATTTATTAACAGTAGATCAACAAGATTTAGTTTTAAATCTTGCAACACTTACAGTTGCTGAAGAACAAATAGCTGATTTAATAGCTGCTACTGCTGCAGTATTAACTGCAGAATGAAGTAAAACTCAAGAAGATGTAGATGCAGCACAATTATTAATAGATGAAGTAACAGCAGGATGAGCTAAAACAGCTTTACAAGATAGATTAAACGATGTTCAAGATATTGTTGATGCAATAGCTGCTGCTCAAATAGAATTGGCTTTAGTTAATACTGCTCAATCTAACTATACTACAGCTTGAGGAAATATTGGCGATCAAGTATATATAGATGTAACAGATGCTAAAGATGCTGTAGACTTAGCAATAATCTCAGAAGTTACAGTTGATATTTTATCAACAACTGCAACTCTTACAACAAACATTGGACTTTTGGATGATGCAACAGATGCTCTTAATGTAGCTGCTGCAGATGCTGTAGAAACACTTATTACAAATTTACCATTAGAAGCTGATTTAACATTAGCTGATACTGGAGATGTTGAAGCTGCAAGAACTGCATTTGATGCTTTAACTGTAACACAACAAGGATTAGTTACAAATATTGCTGTTTTAATAACTGCTGAAGAACAAATAGCTGATTTAACTGCTGCTGATGCTGCTGTTACAACTGCTGAATGAACTCCAACACAATGAAATATTGATTCTGCACAAACTTTAATAAATGAAGTAACTGCATGAGCTGCTAAAACAGCTTTACAAGATAGATTAAACGATGTTCAAGATATTGTTGATGCTGATGTAGTAATTGCTTTAATAAATGCATTACCATTAGAAGCTGATTTAACATTAGCTGATACTGGAGATGTTGAAGCTGCAAGAACTGCATTTGATGCTTTAACTGTAACACAACAAGGATTAGTTACAAATATTGCTGTTTTAATAACTGCTGAAGAACAAATAGCCGATTTAACTGCTGCTGATGCTGCTGTTACAACTGCTGAATGAACTCCAACACAATGAAATATTGATTCTGCACAAACTTTAATAAATGAAGTAACTGCATGAGCTGCTAAAACAGCTTTACAAGATAGATTAAACGATGTTCAAGATATTGTTGATGCTGATGTAGCTGCTGACTCTGCACTTACTGCATATGAAGATAAAGTTGCTTTAAACTATTCAACTTGAAGTTTTGCTACTACTGAAAAAGAAGCTGCTGAAACTGCAATAACTGCATATCAAGATTTATCATGAAATAATACAAAATTTGATGGTAGAAAAACAACTGCTGATAATTTAAATACAGATAAACAAGATGCTTATGATGATATGGTAATTGCAAAATCTACTGCAGCAAGTTTAACAGAAAATGAATATACTTCAGATTCTTGGACTGATCTTGAAGATGCATTAAATCTCGTAGAGGTAACTATGCAAAATCAAATAGATAAAACAACTGCAATTAATGATGCAATAGCTGCATTAAAAATATATGTAACTATTAATTCTGATGAAACTAGCTTAAAAGCTGGAGAAACTGCAAATATTAGTTTTACACTTTCAAAAAGTTCATCTAACTTTACTTTAGAAGATATTACAGTTGTTTGAGGTAGTTTATCTAGCTTTAGTGGTTCTTGAATTTGATATACTGTAGTATTTACTCCAAATACAAATAGTACTACTACTTGAACTATAAATATTTTATCAAATACTTTTACAGATGCTGATGGACATGATAATGTAGAGGCAGATGAAGTAAGTATAAATATTGATACTCTATATTCAGTTATCTCTTCTATCGTAGTTACTCCTACTAATACTTGAACAGGTGCTACTTACACATTCAATGTAAATGAAACTTCTACAGGTATTATATATGTTTGAACTGGAAGTGATGTAATGGCTACATTAGTTGGTTCAGGTGAAACTACAAAAACGGGAAGTGCTACTCATACTGGAACAATAAATGATTTAATATCTTGAATAGATTATTATTATTATATTAAAGCTACTGATTTAGCAGGAAATGTTACTAATAGTCTTACTTGAACTTTCTCTAGTGCTGATACTGCTGCTCCAGTAGTATTTAATAAAAGAGTTGATAGTATTACTTCTACAACTGCAACTGTAAAATTTGATTTTACTGATGCTAACTATACAGTTTGAACTGGTCCTAAAACTGGTACAGGTTATATTAGTATTGGTACTTGAGATTCTTATACAAATGTAGTAGAAAATTGAGTTATAACTGTTGCAACTTGAACAACTAATACTGCATCTAAAATATTTGGTTCTTTAAGTGCAAATACAAAATATAATTATTCAATATCTATTACTGATAATTATGGAAATGTTTCAACTGCTTCTACTGGATCATTTGTTACTGCAAGTGCACCTATAGATCTTGAAAGTGATACAACAAGTACTTGAGCTACAACTCTTACTGGAAGTAATGTTACTGCTGGTTCAGGACTTACTCTAAGTGGTTCTATAACTGTAGAATCTGATGTAAATGATAGTAATTCTATAACTTGAAGTCTAGTACTTTCATGAGTTACTCTTATAACTGTTTCTGGTGGAACTTGGAATGGTGTTATTATTCCACCTACATTAGTTCAAAGCTGATCTACAGAAAATGCAACTAATAATGAAATATCTACAGTTGTTCCACAAAATACTTCTGTATTAAATGGTAATACAACAGTAACTACAACTTATACTTCTACTATACTTCAAACAGTAAAATTAGGTTGAGAAAATTGAATTACTCTTACTTCTAGTTGAGCTAATTTTAGAGTAAGTTTCGTAGTACCAAATGGAACAGTATGAACAACTTTAAAACTTTATCGTTCAGTTGATTGAACTACTTGGGAAGCAAATAGCCCTGATACAACTTGTACACTTGATTCAAATAAATTTTGTACATTTGAAACTAATCACTTAAGTTATTTTGCTCCTACTTTAGTTACTTCTGCTACTTCTATGGTAACTAATAATTCTTGAGGAAGTTCTTCATCTAGTGCTAGTTCATGATCATCTTGATCATCATGATGATATAGTTCTTCATCTAGTTCTACTACTGCTACTAATAATAATGTAGAAGTAAATACTACAAGTTATGTTGAAGCTACAACTACAAGTGTTATTTTAGATAATAAATTATCTTTAACACAATTAAAAGATATAATTAAAGGTATTAAAAAACAAAGTGTTTCTACAAAAAATTGAACAGTACAAATATCTATTCCAGAATTTGATGCTAAAATTCAAATAATAATTGAAGGAATTACAAAATCTTATGTAAAAAAAGCTGAAAAAGCTAAATTGACTCAAAAAGCAAATAAAGAATTTTTTGAACAATATTCTACACTTCTTTTAGGTTTAAAATTACATATTGAAAAAGATCCTAGATGAATAGAAATAGCTAAAATAGCTATGAAAAAAATGAATACTATTTTAAAAAATAAATAATATTTATACTAAAAAAAATACTAAATCTATTAGATTTAGTATTTTTTTTGTAAATGAGGTATGTTTATTTAAATTTTTCTTTACAAAAAACAAAAACTTTTTATTATATTATTGTGTTTTTATTTTTTAAAAAAATATTATGAAAAAAATATTAAACTATATATTATTTTTGTTTTTTGTTATTTTTTTAACTTCATGTTTTTGATCAAAAGATGAAATTGATCAAGCTAAAAAAGAACTTTGAATTATAGAATCAGATGTTTTAGATAATGATACTTGAAGTAATATTGATTTATTATCCGAAGAAGAAATTGAAACTGGTTCAGGTCTAGAAATAGTTGAAGTAGAGGAAGTAAAAAAAATAGAAATAACATACCTTACAGATGAAAAGTTTATAGAATTAGATGATTTATCTAATAAAAATATTTCTAGTTGAGAAATAGAAATTACATGAAAAACATTAACTAAAGTAGATAAAATAAATGTTATATTTGAAAATAAAGAATCAAAATTTCCTTTGGATTCTTATACTTTAAAACAGTTCGTAGCTTGAAGTAATACTTTTTTATATAGAGCTTTTTCTAGATATGAAACTTTTGATTATTGAAAAAATGTTTATATAATTGAGGCTTATTCTTGAGATAAAGTAAGTAAATTACAACTTGTTATAAATCTCTTAAAAGATGATGAGGTAAGTTCTTCTAAAAATATAGAAACTATTTCTGAAAATATATCTATGGAATCATTGCCGGTATGAGAAAAATTTTGAAATCCTATATCATTATGAAATGGTAAAATATCATATTCTGATTTAAAATGATTAGAAATACAAAAATTTACTATAAATGATTTATCTTGTGAAAATCTTAGTGAAGTATTATCTCAAAAAATACATTCTTGGTATTATTGGAATACTTGTCGCCCTATTAAAACAAATGAATGATTTAGTTTTTTTGTTATTAGATTAGATGGAGATAAATATTTTTATGAAAAACATTATTATTTATCTTATGAGTGAATATATTGAGTTCAAGAATTAGAAACATGAGAATGAGTAGATATAAAAAATATTAAAGAAAAAAATCTAGAGTTAAAAGAAAAAAATCAAGATTATTCTATTACAGAAATAACTGATAAATTATTTAAAGAAATATTAAATTAATAGCTATAAACTAATAAAAAATAAATGAGAATATTATTAAAAATATCTGGTGAAGCTTTAAAATGAGAAAAAGAATTTTGAATAGATATAGAGTTTACAAAAAATATTGTAAATAAAATAAAAGAAATATATGATAAAGGTATAGAAATAGCTATAGTTATTTGATGATGAAATATTTATAGATGAACAAATTTAATTGCATCTTGAGTAAATTCTTCAGATTCTCATAATTTAAGTATGTTATCTACAGTTTTTAATTGAGTTGTTTTAAAAAATTTTTTAGAACAGGAATGAATTAGTTCTATTGTTATGGATCCAAATGGTATAAAATTTATAGAAAATTATTCAAAAAATAATGCTTTAGAATATCTTAATTCTTGAAAAATAGTTATTTGTACTTGATGAACTTGAAATCCATATTTTACAACAGATACTTGATGAGTTCTTAGAGCATTGGAATTAGAATGTGAAATAATGATAAAAGCTACAAAAGTAGATGGTGTTTATAATAAAGACCCTATTAAATATGATGATGCAGTATTTTTTGAAAATATATCATATGAAGAATTTATAAAAATGAATTTAAAAATTTTAGATCAAACAGCAGTTTCTTTAGCACAAGAAAATAAATTAATTATAAAAGTAGTAAATCTTTTTAAAAATAAATCTATTTTAAATATTATAGAATGAAAAAAAGAAGGTACTACAATTAGTTAAAAAAAGTGTTAAAAAATACTTTACTATAAAAATAAATTAATTAAGATATATCTTAATTAATTTATTTTTATATAAACTATATTTTTATGTTTGATATTCTAGGTGTAACTAAATTAAATTTATGAGAAAAAGATTGGATAAGATCAGAAAAATATTTTATTAATTGAGATGTTGAAAATATTTCATTAAAAAAAAGTAATTCTAGAATTACTTTTAATGTTATTTTAGAAACAGTATATAATAATTATGAAGTAGTTTTATGAATAGATAAAACAGATAAAGAATTATTTTGAGCTTGTAATTGTGATTCATTTAGAAAAAATAGGGGTTGTAAACATATTTGAGCATTAGCTAGACAAATAGACAATAATTATATTATAAATGATGATTTGTCTATTATTCCAAAAATAGAAAAAGATTCAAAAAGTAAAGAATTAAGTATTTTAAATAAAATATGAAAACTTGATAATGATGAAAAATCTTATGATGATGATGAAAATCTTTATAAATTAAAGCTAGATTTTACTAAAGAAAAATGAGATATAACAATTTGTTTATATAAATGTGTAATATTAAAAAATTGAAAATTATCTAGTGGAAAAAAAATATTTTCTAAAGACACAGATTCATTACCTAATAATTTAAAAAAATTAAAATTATTTATAGAACCTAAAAATCCACATAATTATCGGTCAAATGAAATTGATAATATGACTTTTTTAGATACACCAGAAATTTTTATAAATCTTATAAAACAATTTAATCCTATATTTGATATTGATAATAATGAAATTTTCTTTGAAAAAGAAGTTTTAAATTTAAAGGTTAAAACTAATAAAAATAATAATTGATTTTATGATATGTATTTAGTTGTATCATGAAAAACAATTGAATATAAAATTAAAGATATTAAATTTATTTGAAATGATTATTCTAGCTTATTTGTTATACTAGACAAAGACAAACATTTATTTTTATGAAAAACTGATTTACCAAATATTTTTATAAACTCTATTCGAGATAAAATATTATCATTAAAAAATGAAGATTTTGAAGAATTTAAAAAATGACCATATTTTGAAAAATTACTAGAAAATACTGTTAGTATTGATGAGATGTGAGTAAAATATAGTGTTTGAGAACCAAAAAATAAATTTTTATTAGAGATTAGTAATGATTTTGAAAAAGTAGTTTTAGAACATTTATTTTCATATTGAGAAAAAAATATAATAGCTAATGATAAAACAAAAAATTTATTAATAGATAATTGAAATGTAATAAAAAGAAATTTTGAACAAGAATCTAAATTAAAAAAGGATTTAAATAATATAATGTCTTTTTTTGATGATAAAGAAGAAGAAAATTCTACTTATACTAAATATGTAGATAGTAGTATAGATGATTTTTTTGATGAAATAGAAGTTTTGATAAATAAATGAATAGATATAGAATATAAACAACAAGTAAAAAAAATAACAAATAAAGAACTTTGAGCTAATATAAATATTTCTTCATGACAAGATTGGTTTGATGCTAATGTAGAAATAAAACTTTGAGATAATGTAATAGAAGAAGCAAGTGATGTTATTTTAGCTTTAAAACAATGAAAAGATAGGATTACATTAAAAAATGGTATGACTATTTTATTGAAAGATAAATTGAAAGATTCACTTAAAGAATTTGAAGAGCTTTGAATAAATGAAAAAAATATATGAGATACAGTAAAAATATCAAAATTTAATATATGATTATTAAAAGATAAAAAAAATAATTCAGATTTTATAGATTATTCTCTTGATAAAGAAGTTTTAAAATTAAAAAAATCCCTTACTAATTTTAAATGAGTAACAAATGTTAAAATTTCAAAAAATGTAGAAGCAAATCTTAGAGATTATCAAATTAAATGATATCAATGGTTAAATTTTTTATCAGAATATAATTTTTCTTGAATTTTGGCAGATGATATGTGACTTTGAAAAACTCTACAAACTTTAGCTATAATTCAAAATGAGTATGATAAAAAAACACTAAAAACACCATCATTGATAGTTTGTCCAACTTCATTGGTTTTAAACTGGGCAGATGAAGCTAAAAAATTTACACCCAAATTAAAAGTAGATTATATAAAAAATTGAAAATTATGATTTGATGATATAAGTAAAGATACTCAATTAATAATTGTTTCTTATTGAATGATGGCAAATTTAGTTGATGATGAAAAAAATGATAAAAAATTTTATTATTTAGTTTTAGATGAAGCTCAAAATATAAAAAATCCTGTAGCTATTAGAACAAAATCTATTTGTAAAATAAAAGCAAAATATCGTTTAGCTCTTTCTTGAACACCAATAGAAAATAATTTAATGGAATTGTGGAGTATTTTTAATTTTTTAATGCCAAACTTTTTATGAAACTTATCACATTTTAAACATAAATATATAACAGAAGAATGAAATATGAAACTTCTTTCTTCTAAGATAAAACCTTTTATTTTAAGAAGAACAAAGGAAGAAGTTTTAAAAGATTTACCACCAAAAGTAGAAGAGGTTATAAAATTAGAAATGTGAGAAAAACAAAAAGCATTTTATGATAAGTTAAAAACTACATTTAGATTACAAATAAATAAAGAATTAGAAGAAAAATGATTAAATAAAGCAAGATTTCAAGTTTTAGATTCACTTTTAAAACTTAGACAAGCATGTCTTATGCCAGAATTAGTTAATATGGCTTGAAATAATCTAAAAGAATCAATAAAAATAAAATATATAGAAGAAAATATAGAAGATATGATTTGAAAATGACATAATTTACTTATTTTTAGTCAATTTACAGGTTTTTTGAAATATATTAAAATTGTATTAGATAAAAAAGATATTTTATATAACTATCTTGATTGACAAACTAAAAAAGAAGATAGGAAAAAATTAGTTGATAGTTTTAATTCTTGAAATGTAAATGTTTTTATTATTAGTTTAAAGGCTTGATGAACTTGATTGAATTTAACTAGTGCAGATTATGTAATACATTTAGATCCATGGTGGAATCCAGCAGTTGAAAGTCAAGCAACAGATAGAGCTCATCGTATGTGACAAGAAAAAACAGTTTTTGTTCAAAAACTTATAGTTTCATGAAGTATAGAAGAAAAGATATTATCTCTTCAAGAAAAAAAGAAAAAATTAATTGATGATATTTTTTCTGGTAATTTTTCTTCTAATTTAACAGAAAGTGATATAAAATATATATTTGAATAAAAAAATAACCATATTTTTGTATATTTTAAAATTAAATGTTATCATAAAAGCATATTTTATAATTTTAATAAAAAAATATGGTTAATAATTTAGAGGTTACTTCTCAAAATTTTGATAAAATAGTTAGTGATTGAGTTAGTCCAGAAGAGGCAAAAAGTATTTTAGATAAAATATCACAAATAACTACTCCTTTACCAGAAAATTTAGATAAAGTAAGAAGTAGTTTGAATGATATAAAAAATGAAACAATAATGTTGTCTGAAGAGACAAAAAAATCATTAAAAGATTTATTAAATACATATGAAAATAACAATTCAAGTATTGAATTTTCTGCAAATCCTACTTTTTCAGAATTAAAAGATAAGTTGGAGAATAAAAATAAAATAATGGATAATCTTTTTTTATTAAGTGATAATTATTTTGAATCAAAATTAAAAGAAATTCCTTTATCACCATCAGAAAAAGAAAATGTAAAACTTGTTTTATGGGATAAACTTTTAAATAACTTAGATGTAGTATCATGAATGTGAGTAATTATTTGAAAAATGACTTTTAAAGCAAAAGAATTATCAAATATATCTTCTTCAATTAATGAACAAAATGATAATACTCAAGAGTTTATAGATTGATTAAATAATGCAAATGAAAAAATTACTTTAGATAAAAATAATGAAAAAAATCTTTTTTGATCTTTTGATGCTTTAATATGAGATAGTTTTGATAAAATAAAAGAAGCAAAATTAAATAATTCAAAATTATATACAGTGGAAAATGTTTCTTTAATTTTGAATTGAAAAGATTCAAAATTAGATTTTGATATGATAAAAAACTCTACATTATGAAAAATGAAAACATTTAATAATGTAAAAAATTTATGAGATTATACTAAATGATTATTTACATTATTACCTGAAAAATTATCAAATCAATTAAAAGATTATTTGGCTAATATGTCTATAAAACATCCAGTTCTTTGATTTATATTATCATTATTTTTAGGTGAAGATTTTTTTAATTGATTATGAGCAAATGAAAAAACAATTAAATCTATTTGAAATTTATCATCATTAGTAGAAAAATCTCCTACAGATAGTCCATTAAAAAAAATAAATATGGATGAATTAAAAGAAATGAAACCTGAAAAATTAGAAAAGTTTTTTAAATATTTAGATTCAAAAGAAATTGATTATAGTAAAGACGATTTTTGGAAGTGATTATTAACTTGAGATACAAGTGATGAAAAAGTAAAAAA
>DIUG01000041.1:42131-43308 GCA_002422305.1 Patescibacteria group bacterium UBA6164
AGAAACAGTAAAACCTAAAGAAACAAAAACTACAGAACATAAAAAAATAGTAGCTTAATAAATATATTATACAAAAAGTCAATAGTAAAAATTTGCATTGACTTTTTTTTTGTGATAAAATAAAAGGTATATAAATATTATTTTAAAAACTAATTATAAAAGTATGTGAAATATTAATACATTAGAACCTTCAGAATATTTTGTAAAAGAAGATGTTATTGCTAGTTTTGAAACTTTTAATAGATGAAATATTGATTCAAAAAAAGTTAAAGGATTTTCAGATGCTATAACTTATTTAGATGCAATCTATCCAAATTGGCAAAATGAAGTAGAGTTAAAAAGTCTTTATGATGATTTTTTACAGAAATTTAAAGAATTAGATACTAAAAAACAAGAAGAATTAGATATTAATCAAAATTTAAGAAGACTTTTATCAATTGATGTTGAGGATAGTATGAATAATGATATTTTTGTATTAAACTTAAAGGATTTTGGTTTTGAAAAAGATGAATTTTTAGATTTAGTTAAAAAATCATTATTTATTGATGATTTATCTAATAAAAATGAATTACAAAAACACATAAAAGATTATCAAAAACTACATTGATTAGAAATTGATGGTAAAATTTGAAAACAAACTTTTATGGAAATGTTTTCTTTAAGTTTGATTGATGATGTAGATAAAGCTATTAAAACTAAAAAAAGAGATTTAAAATTAGAAAATGACTTATTATTTGCTATAAGTAATCCAGTTTGTTCTGAAAGAACTATGTTTATTCTTTTATTAAAAACTAATGAATATAACAATATTTTTTGAGAAACACTTTTAAATTCAAAAATAAATAATTCTATTAATGAATGAGCTCAAGTTTTTCAACAAAATGAAAATTTTCAAAAAGCTTTAAATACTAAATGAAAAAAAGGTAAAACTTTGTATGAAGATATAAAGGATAAGTGATTTTTTCAAGGGATGTCTAATCATTCTAAAGAAATAAAAGTTGTAGTTTTAGTTGCTTTTATTTTTTGAATTATACCATGATTAGAAAAATTACCATGAGTAAGTACTTGGTATTGAAGAATTGCCTTATTAATTTGAGGAGTTTATTTATGACTTGATAAATGATTAGATGATTTATTAGCTAAATGATGAGAATTAGCTGAAGATTGAACGGAAGTA
>DIUG01000045.1 GCA_002422305.1 Patescibacteria group bacterium UBA6164
ACAGATTTTAGGTCAATACCAATTTGCTCAAGTTACTCAATCTACTATAAAAGAAGTAGAGGCATGTACAAAATTTGGTATTAAAAATAATACACAAAATATGAATATGATATAAAATTTTTTCATAAATATTTTTAACTAATTTTTTTAAAATAAATAATAATACTTGTAATATTTCATTGTTTTAATTATTTAAAACAATGTTTTTGTTTTTCATTAATCGTTAATAATTCAAATAGGTAGTTTTAATCAATTTTTTTCTTCACATTCATTTATTGATTTATATGTTGGTTTCTGACAAGATGAAATTTTAGTTTCAAAACAATTTTTTTCATCTATATTATACTCTATTGAATCAATAATTTTTCATATACATTGTTCATCTCTATTATCAATTCTTTCATTTTTTATAATATTTCTATTATAAAAATAAATACCCCCGATAAATATTAATACAATTAATAATAATCATCATCATAATATAATTATATTTCTTTTACTAATCATAATTTTATAAGTTAAGTAAGTTAAGTTTATTTTAAATTTATAATTTTTGTTATTTTTCAATTATTTAGACTATTTCATCTAATAATTATTTCTTGCTCTCATCATTTATTAAAATATATTGAATATTTATATCGTCAAGGGATTTTTATTAAACTATCTAAAGAAGCTCAAGGAATTGATAAATTAAGAGAATTTCAATCTGCTAATCATGTATTTGTAGCATCTATTTCTAAATTAATATTTGAATTAATTTTAAAACTATCTTTTTTTTCATTATCTTTAAATCAATATTTATCAAAATAATATTTAACTCATACGATCATTCATTCTTTTTCTAATTTTTCTTCTAATTTCTCTATTTTTTCTGATTCATTAGATATTTCTGAATTAAAATAATTTCATACTTCACTTCATGTATTATAATTATTATTAATAATCAAATTATCATTACTTGTATTCTCTATATAATTATCATCATTAAAATATGAAATAATTATATAAATAAATATAAAAAAAAATAAGGTAAATAATAATATATATATATGTTTTTTGCTTACCATAAAAAATAATTTAAAAAATAATTAATTTAATGAATAATATATAAAATGATGAATACAATATATATTATTTTTTACATTATATATAAATAAAATATTTATCAAAAAGTTTTTGTTTTTTTCATGTAGTAGACTTTTTTTGTATAAAAAGAGAATTGTTTTTTTATTTAAAAACCTAAAATATATAAAACTAAATTTAGTCTATTATATAAACTAATAAAAATTTACAAAAAAATAATCCTTATCAATTTTTGATAAAGATTGATTAGGCATAACTATATAATCATCTCATAAATCATTCCAAAGTAAAACTGTTCTTAATTTAAAATTTTTAAAATCTGAAAAAGGAAAATTTGAAAAGCAAAAACAAAAAGAAGAATTAAAGAAAACTAATTTAAGTTATTTTCAGAAAACTTGAAAAACTCATCCTTTTGTTAGTTGATTATTTCAGAAAAAGAAAGAAAAAAAAGAGTTAATTATTAACTCCTAAATCTTCAAAACACGACATTTCTATTTTTACTTTTCTTACGACATTTCTATTTTTCTTTGACAAGATTTTTTATTTTATTATTCAATACAAAGCTATACTATTGGATTTATTTTTTAAAAAGAGAAATTTAAACTAGTAAAATAATCAAAAAAGATTAAAATAAAATCATACAACTTAAATTTAATATTATGAAAAAAATACTTATCTTCTTTTTTATCCTTTTCTATACTATATCTTCATATGCTCACCCACTTGATATATCATCAAGTTTTATAAGTTTTAATAAAAATTATCTAAATATAACTACCTTTTTTCATCCTTATGAGATAGATTTTTTACTAAATTCAAAATGAATAAAAACCAGATCTATATTAGATTATTATGAAAATGAAAATATCATAAAAAAATATATAAAAGAAAACATTAGTCTCGAAGTAAAGAATAATCTGTGCAAAATTGAAAATATTGAAATAGTAGAGCTTGAAGAATATGAAATACTTACTTCCTGACTTGAAATTAATTATAATTTTGTTTGTGAAGAAAACATAGAAAGTTGAGTTTTAAATGTTAATTTTTTTGATAATTTTGTTTTACAAACTAATCAACTTACATTATATGATTTAAATGATGCTAATAAGTCAAATACTCCATTTCAAAATATAGTTTTGACATCAAAAATAACTCAGTATTATTTTGATCTACTTAATAAAAATGATATATGCATAATTGATACTGATTGAGATTGAATAACTGATGAATTAGAATTAATATATTGAACTGATCCATATAATATTGATACTGATTGAAATTTGTATACTGATTATGAAGAAATATTTAATTCCTGGGATCCTCTAGATCCAAATTTATGACCTGAACAAGAATATAGAGATGAAATACCAAAAGACTTATTAAAGCAAGTTGCAAAAAATATAAAAACCAAAGAAGATTGTACTAAAGAAATAGCTTTACATTCAAACCAAAAACAAAATATATGACTTTTAGCATGATGATTTTGAAATGAATACTTTATAAATACTATTAAAAAAATATCTGACTATATATCAAAAGTTTCTGGTGAAAATTTATTTTTTATACTTTTATTAGTTGTAGGTCTATGATTTATACATGCAATGTGACCTGGTCATTCAAAAAGTTTACTTATATCCTATATATTAGATAAAAACAAAAAATTATTTGATGGAACTTTGTATGCTTTTATTTTTACAATTACCCATATTATAGATATAATTATATTATTTTTATTTACAAAAGTAATATTTAATATGTATGATATAAGCAATTATATGATATATATTCAAAGATTTTCACTTATAATACTTTTTATTTTTAGTATTTATTTGTTTATAAAAGCCTATAAATCATCAAAAATTAAAAGTGAGAATATTTGTAAAAAAAGAGACCTAAAATGATCTATACTTATGTGATTTATAGCTTGAATTGCACCTTGTACTTTTTGATGGAGTATATTTTTATTACTTTTTTCTACAGGTAATATATCTCTAATTATACCTATGCTTATAGCTTTATGAATATGAATATTTTTGTGTTTATTTTTAATAGTTATTATAACTATTATTTTAAGAAAAAAAGTATTTGAAAAAATATCTGCATTTTCTAGATACTCTAGTTTAATATCTAGTCTAATACTTATGATATTAAGTTTATATCTATTTAGTATAATTATATAAATTACTATTGACTTTTGTATAAAATAAATTATAAGTATATAAGATAAAAATATCTAAATATTTAATAATTATTAAATTATGAAAATAAATATTATTTTAAAAAAGTTTGTGGCTTTTTTTCTTATAATATCATTACTTACAAATTTATTTGTAATACCCGTTTATTCACAAAATTGGACTCTTGAAATGGCTGAACATTTAGCTAAAAGAGCTCTTATTTGAGTAGATATGGATATAATTGAAACTCTATATAATGCTTGAAGTAGAGAAAATGCAGTAGACATTTTATTTCCTTCAAAAAATTGACCTAATAGAGAAGATTTTTTAAATTGATTAAAAGAATTTAGATGAGAAAATTTCAATCCAAATGATACAAATCAAAATAGAAGATCCTATGCTTATATGTATTATAGTGATCCTTATGAAGCAAAAAGAAAACTTTTTTCACTTTTTGAAGATATTTTTTCTGTAGATAGAACATGAAATGAATCAAATAGTATTACATTTACAGATGTAGATAATCATTTTAATGTACTTTTTGAAGAATCTCTTTGAAATTATAAAACAATGATGAAAAAAGTCCTATATGATACGGTTAATCCAGAAAATAGTTATGCTATGTGAAGATATTTGGATTTATTAAATCAACCTAACAAAAATAGACCAAATGAAAATTATGCTAGAGAATTATTGCAATTATTTTTGATGTTGGAATACAAACCTCGGGAAGATGCAGAAACTCCTTGAGCTATAAGAAACTATACAGAAGAAGATGTTTTAAATTTGTCTTTTATTTTAACATGATTTAGGGCTTTAGAAAATAAAAAAGTATTTTTTGATATAAATAATCACAATGAAACTGAGAAAATAGAATTTTTAGATTGACCTTTATTTTGAACAAATAGTTTTCCTTTTTATACGGGTACTTGAGTTATAAATAATACTGAAATAGTTAATTCTATCTGATGAAATAATTGACTTTGAGACAATATAATTGACTATATTTTCGCAAAAAGACAAAATGAAATTTCTTATTTTTTAGCTTGGAGAATACTTAAACATTATCTTAGTGATAATCCAACTTCTCAAGAAATAATATCTTTATGAAACAAATTAGTAGAAAATAATTTCGAATTATACCCAACTATAAAATGGTTTTTTACTAGTGATATTTTTTATAAACAAGAATATATAGAAGAAATAAGATATAAAAATCCTCTAGAATTAGTTATTTGAACTCTGAAATTATTACATTCAAAAGACTCAAATTTTATAGTTTCTAAACATCTTGAAGATCAAAATATTTTAGCAAATCTTGATTTTGTACCATATAATCCAAGAAGTATTTTTTGAAGAGGTTGATTTATTGATAATTCTTCTTTCATGAATGCTTATTTTCATAATACATGGACAACTTTTACATCAAATATTGCATTTAGAAGTTGAGAATGATATTTTGATTTAGAAAATATATTACCTACAAAAAGACTAACTAATATTTGAGAATTTAATTTCAAAACTAATCCACAAAATATTTTTTCAGGTAGTGTAAATCTTTCTAATATAACTATTAAATTATCAGAAAATATCTTTACTATAGAAGAAAATCTAGAATGAGAAATAATAATAAATACATGATGAATTATTGAAGATGAAACAGATAGTATAGTAGATGATAAAATAAATCAAGAATCTCTACAAGCACAAGATGAAATATTTGAAGAAGAAGAAAATATGCAAATTGATGAAGATTTTATTGAAGTTCAAAGTGAAAACATAAAAACTAATGAAGAATCTATTGAAGTTCAAAGTGAAGATGAAAATATGCAAACTGAAACTTCATTTATTAATTTATTTAAAAACTTTATATTACCAAAAGCACATGCATGAAAAATTTTATCTGAAAATGAAATATTTTTTGCTACTTGAACTATAATTTTTCCTGATTTTTATATACAAACAAATAGTTGAAAAATAAATATTGAATGATACTTAAATCATAATTCAAATACTTTAGAAATCACATCTTGAGAATATATTAATAATTGATTAAATCATATAATAGAAAATATTAATTTTAACTTAGATGACTCATATAAAATAGAAAGAGATTATAGTATAGATGAAATTATAGATTTATTAGAAAAAAAGTTTTATTATAAAAATATATTGACTACAGATATAAGAGATAAATTAAAAAATTATCTCTTATATGACCATAATTGAAACCAAAGACATTTCCTTCCAAATAATACAACTTATAGAGATAAATACATTAGATGACTTATATCTATAATGCTTTCTCAACCTGAGTTTTTATTATTATCTGGTCATAAAAAACAAGAAGTTCAAAAAAATACTTCAGGTTCTTTAATTAATGATAATTCAAAAAAACTTATACTAATTGAATTATTTTGATGATATGATTGGATACATTGAATAGTTCCAAAAGATGAATATAATTATTATAAAGAAATTAGATGAAGTCTTGCATTTAATAAAAATGATATGATAGATTTAGGTAATTTTTATCTAAATAAATCATTTGAAAGGTTTATGCCTTTTTATAACTCTGGAGATCTAAGAATTATAAATAGAGTTTGAACTCCTAATCACTCTAGAGCTCATGATTCTGCTGCTATACAAATAGCAAGTCAAAAATCTATGCAAACTATTTGAACACCATGACTTATTTGAGAATTAATAAAATATGATCAAAATCCACTAAATAATATTGTACTTTGAACAAGTAGACCTCCTATTTTTACAAATGGTAGATATGTAAATATTTGAAGTAATTCTATACTATATAGAAATAATATATGATGAACTAATGCTAATGAAAAAAATCATCAATTAAACACTATAAAAGATATATTAAATAATAGAGATTATCCTTGAAATATATGAGATAATTTTAAAAATTCTATAAAACTAGATGATGTATGATCTTTATGACAAGATAGAGTATGATGAAACTTAGCTTCAAGACTAAATTTTACAAAAAATTTGATTGATAATTGAATATGAACTACTTTTTATATTCCTGGATGATGATGATATGACACTCATGCAAATCAATTAATTTGAAATTATACTCTTCAAGAAAGAATTAGTGATGTAGCAAATGATGTTTGAAAGTTTTTTGAAGATATCAAAAAGGCTAATATAAATGCTACAATTGTAATTTATTCTGAATTTTGAAGAACATTAAAAGAAAATTGATGAAAATGAACTGATCATTGACAATGATGAGGATATTTCATTCTAACAACTAATAATCAATTAAAAAATAATTTGCCCGACAAGATTATATGAAATATATCTTTAGAAAAAGAACACAATGATTGGTTATGAGTTTGAATTGATTATAGAAGTATATTTTCTCTAATACTTAAATCTCTTTACAATGTAGATGTAAAAAAATATTTTACTTGAGATTTTGATTTAAATGATGATTTAGATGATAATTCACCAGAGCTTGCATTTAAAAGAATCGAATTTGCAAATTCTTGATGGAGTAATATAGATGTAAATTTTAGATTTAAAGTAGAAGATAAAAATTTTAGATTTAGAGATTGATCATATATAAATTTTTATCACTGAACTTCAGAAGATGATTTAAGAGAGTTTTCAAAATGGAGAATGTCTAGAGAAGTTTATGATTTAGAAAGTGATTCTTATAATATAAGACTATGACTTCGTAGTAAAGATAAATATTATTACAGACTTGAATTAGTAGACAATCAATATAATTCTTATACTACTACTTGAAGTTTTATAGTTCCTGAAAAAAAGACTAATAATGATTATAAAATTAATCTAAAAATTGATACTTTTTTTACAAATTTCAATAATACTAATATAAATAATGAGTATATCTTAGAAAATGATAAAAAAATAATACTTATAGAAAATCCTATAGAAGAAATTATAACAGAAACTGAATCTTGAAGTATAGTTAGTTATTCTTGAAGTATTAAAGAAATTGATTTTGATTGAATTAAAATGATTTTTTGAACTTGAAATACTTATATTGAGAAACTTAGATGAAACAATGTATGGAATTGATGATTTCTAATACCTAGAATTGTAAATCCAGATGAGGTATTATCAAAAAAGATAGATTTCCTAGAAAATAAAGATATCAAAAAAATAATGAAAGTATGAGCAGATACTCTTTGAGTAGGTATGGAGTTAAATCAAGAAGTATGATTTAAAATAAATATTGATGGAACAAAAGATAATTTAAAACTAAAAACAAGTGAGGATTTAGAAAATTGGTCTCAAGTAGAATTTGAAATAATATGAAATGATATAGTTTTTAATACAAAACATTTTTCTTATTTTTTAATTTATGATGACACAGTAGTTATTGAATCTATTCCTGAAAATGAAGAGTGAGATATAGAAAATATAGAAAATGAAAATAAAAAAGATGAAAAAGTAGTTATAGTATCTAGATGAAGTTGAGGTTGATGATCTAGATTAGTTCGTGATATCTGTCCTAATTGAGATTTTTCACAAAGTTATTATGACGGAACTTGTGAGGCTGAAAATATACAAGTAGAAGAAACAAATAGAATGATGGATAATGATTGAAATGTAAAATACGATAGAGAATATTATGCTAATATTAAAAAACAAATATTAGAAAGAGCTAAAATTAATGGAAATTTAAAAGAATCTAATGATATTAATTATGAAGATAAGCAAAAAGCTAATAATAAAAAAGATGTTATAGATATTAGTAATATAGAGAAAAATACTATTTATTATAATTGATATACTATATTACAAATACCTTGAAGTAAAGAAAATAATATTATTGAAAAAATTTATAAAAGAATAATTGATTTAAATATATCTAAATCAAAAAAAGATATAATTATAGAGAGAATTAATAATTTTTTCATATCTAGAAATGATTATATCATAAATAGAACTTCAAGAAATAAAAAGAAATATAAAAAAGATATAATACTTCTTAGATCTGTTACTAGATAACTCATCTTCTAAAAACTTTAATTAAAATCTCTAAATTAATAATTTTTTCAAAAAAATTTGCAATAAAACATTACTTAAATAATCTATATAAAAATAATGTCTTACATTTTTATAATAAAAAAATAATGAATGAACTTTTTAAAAAGTATAATATAGAATTAGAAAAAGAAGAATTAGAAAAATTTGAGAAATTTTTAGAAATGTTCAAAGAGAAAAATTCACAAATAAATTTATCATCTATTAGAGATGATTTATGAATAATAGAAAAACATTTCATAGATTCTATAATGCTAAATATATTTATAGAATTAAAATGAAATGTAGTAGATATGTGAACTGGTTGATGATTTCCATTAATTCCATTAGCTATTACTAATCCTAGTGTTAATTTCATATGAATTGATTCAGTAACTAAAAAATTAAAAGCTATAGAAGAATTCACTGAAAAATTAGAATTAAAAAATATTACAACTATTAATGGTAGAGCAGAAGAAATATGACAAAATCTTAAATATAGAGAAAAGTTTGATTTTGTTACAAGTAGAGCAACAGCTTTTTTCCCTACACTTTTAGAATATACTATACCTCTTTTAAAAGAATGATGAATATTTATAGCTTATAAATTAGATGATAAAGATGAATTAAAATCAGCTAAAAAAGCATTATCGAGATTGTCAGCAAAAATAATAAAAGTAAAAAACTATAATTTAGCATGACAAAATAGAACTATAATTTTGATAGAAAAATTAAGTAAAACTCATATAAAATATCCTAGAAAAGTATGAATACCATTAACTAAACCTATAAAATAAAATGATATATATATTACCAACAGATACATGTTATTGAATAGCTTGTCCTATTCATGAATTAAAATCTTATAATTCTATTTATAAGATAAAAAAAAGAACTCTTGATAAACCTTTAGCTATTTTAGTACCTGATTTTAAATGGCTTGAAGAAAATACTGAATTAACAATAGAACAAATAGAATTTTTAAAAAATTATGAAAAACCATTTACAATACTTACAAATTGTAATAGCTTAAAAATGTGGATAAATTATATAGACGAAGAAAATAATGAATTTATAAATAGAGATATCTATAAAAGTTTTGCTTTTAGAGTTGCAAATAATTCAATACAAAAAAGATTATTAAAAGAAAATTGACCTTTATTTTTAACAAGTGCAAATATAAGTAATAAACCTGAAATATATCATAAAAATGAAATAAAAGAAGAATTTGCCTACTATTTAGAAAAATGAACTATACAATTTGTATGAGAAAATATGTGAAATCCCAATAAAAATAAACCATCAGATATATTTAAATTTCTAGAATATAGTTTAGAAATAGACTATTTAAGAAAAAATTAGTTTAACTTTTATAAAAAATATTTTACAAAATGAATTATTTAGAAAAAATTTCAAAATTAAGTGAAAAAAATATTCTATCATTAGATGAGATAGTTTTATGAGCATTAGAATTATTTGAAATAACCAATTTAAAAAAAATAAATATAGCTGGTTTCAAAAAAATATTAATAGCTGGCTCTGGAAATGCTATAGTAACAGCTAAAATAATATTTTCTGAAATAGATGCAATTTATTGTGATGAAACAAGTTTTGATAAAAATACAAATAAAGATTTTGATTTACTAGTTATATTATCAGCTTCTTGAGAAAAACATGCAACTATGTTTGCTAAAAAATCTATAAAAAAATGAATAAAAACATTACTAATTACATGCAATGAAAATTCTAGTGCATGAAAAATATTATGAAAAGAAAATACAATAATTACATTAAAAAATAAAGAACCTTATACTTATAATGTATCTACATATATGTGATGGATTATTGCTTATACATGAGAAAAAGCAACTGAAATTAAAAAATTTATACAAGAAATAATTGATCCTATTTTAAAAAAAATAGATTTTTCAAAATATGATTCATACATACTTATAACACCTGATAATTTTTCATTAGTAAATCAATTATTTATAGTAAAATTTATAGAACTTTTTGGTAGAAAAATTGCTCGTGATGTATTTTCTTATGAACAAATGAAACATGCAACTACTGTTATTCCTCATAATGGAGAATTATGTATAACTTTTTGAGAATGAGAAATAATTTTTAAATGAAATAAATTAAACTTCCCTCTACCTAAAGAATGTTGATTATGAACTATAATGGCAATATGATATTATATAATTTGAAAAATACAAAATTCATATCCACAATATTTTAAAGATAATATATGAGATTATATAAATAATTTAAATAAAACTGAATTTTGAAAAGGGTTAAAAGTAATAGTCGAGTAAAAATCTAAAAAAATAAAAACAACAAAATAGTTGTTTTTATTTTTTTAGATCCAATATATCATTAACTTCAGATCTAGTAATTGAAATTAAAAAATTAAGATCTTTTAATTCTTTTAAAGAATTAGATGTATCACTTTTTTCTTCTAATATTTCTATTGAACTAATTAATTCATCTATTAGTTTTTCTTTATTATCAAATATTTCTAAATAATGATCTAATCATTCTAATTTTTTAATATTTAATTTCTTCAATATATAATCTTTAAAAGATAATTTAGAATGTAGAAATAAATATATATCAAATTTATTTTTGATTTCATTATCAAATTCATCTTTAATAAATATTTTTGATAACAATTGTAAACATATTTTATTTAAATCATCTATATAAAATGTAGCATCAATTCATTTATCTTTATTTTCATTTCTTTTTTGTTTAAAAAATGAAACTAAATCATTCATTGCTCCTATTTTTTTTCTCTTTTCCCCATCAGATGATTTTAAAATAGCTAATTTAGAATTTATATATAAAAGATCTTGTGTATTAAAAAAAACATTATTTATTAATTTTTGTAACTTTTCTAAATCAATTTCTTTTTTTGAAATATCATATAATTCATTGTATAAATCTTTTCATCAAAAATTAGATATACTTTTTCTAAATTTTATTTCTATATGATTTGTTTTTTCTTTTTGTAAATCTTCAATTTTACTATTATTTTCTAATATATTTTTTTTACATAATATATTTATGTCTTCTTCCAATTCTTCACTATAATCTACTACTAAATTATTAAATATATTTTTAAATTCCCCTACATTTTCATCAGAAAATAATCATTTCATTACTCTATATAAATCATTTTGAATATTTAAAATTTCATTTTTATAATTTTTAATTTCATTTTCTAAATGTTTTGTTTTTTTATCTTTTGATTTTAGATTATTTCTTAAATCTTTTATTTTTTGTATAGAATCTTTATCTTTTTCTCATTTATAATTTTCTAAATCGTATATTTTTGATTTTAATTCTATTTTTTCTTGTTCTAATTTATTTAATGTTTCTTTTAATCCAGCAATATTACAAAATTTTTCAATTTTTATAGATTTGAAAAATTTTATTAAATCATTTTTAATATATAATAATTGTGTATTTTTCTTTCAAAGATTACTTATATTTTTATCAATTGTATCATTTTTAGTAATTTTTTCATCAATTTTTTCATAAAATTCTTTTCTTTGTATAGAAGATAATTTTGATATATTTTCTTCTACTTTAAGTAAATAATAATCATCTTTAAATATATTAAATAATCTATTTAGATGTTCTTCATTAAAAACTTTTCTTCTTTTTGAAATAATATCTCATAACAATTTTATTTGAATTATATCTTTTTTATTTCTGTTTTTTTCTTCTGTTATTACTTGAGGAATTTTTTCTTGTTCTATTTTTTCTATTTTTTCTTCTGACTCTTTAAGTAATCTAGGAATTATAGGTTTTTTATAAACAACTTTTTCAAGTAAAATATCTCTTCTATCATTTAATATATTTTCTGATATATTTTTTTTATCAACTCTTCTCTCCATTATATTATATTCTTCAAATATTCATGGAATAGTTACTTTTATAGATAAATGCTTATATTTATCACTATTTAAAATTTCTTCAATTTCTTCTTTTAATAATAATTGTCCTTCTCTATTTCAATGAGTTAAAGCTATAGTAGCTCAATATTGTAATTTACTTATCTCTAAAGTTTCTTTTATATATTGAATAATCTCTTCATGTCATATATGTGAAGAAAATCAATCTATATATTTTTTATTACATTTTATTTCACATTTAGTTCAATCAATTGTTACAAATTTTTTATCTCACCAAATAATTTCATTTCATAATGTTCATTTAGAAAGATATCCAGGTGCTAATAATGTAGCTTTTTCATCTGCTAAAATATGAGGTAGATGATTAATTATAGCTCATCAATCCATCATACCAGATGAAGCCAAAATTATAGATTTTTTATTAGTATTTTCAGTATCAATAAATTGTTCTTCAGAATCCATATAAATAAATTGCCACTCATTTTCTCATAAAAATTTATAAAATCATTTTTTTAATGGTTCATAAATATCTCATCTAAATTTAATATATTTATCAGTAACTTTTTCTCATAATGGTGCATCAACTAATATATCATAATCCAAAAAACCTTCTCATCTTTTTTCTTTTTCTTCAAAAATAGTTAATAAAATTTCTTGTAATCTTTGTTGTGAAAAGACTGATATTAAAACATTTCATTGAGATTTTTCTATAGAATCAATTAATTCATTTACAGATTCTTGTCTATTTCTATGATTTCTTCCTCAATATGTACTTTCTATTTGTAAATAATTAACAGTCTTTGGTGGTAATTCAGGTCTTCATAATCTATTATCTTTTATTCTTCACATATCTCAAGAAAAAAATACACTTATAGACTCTTTTCAAATATTTAAAATATTATCTACTTTTTTATTAACTAAATTTATAGTAAATGTTACACTTGATGATCAAACTAAATGAGCAGCTTCGGAAAAATTAATACTTATATTGTTTCTATTTTTACTTTTTTGATTTAATACTATAAGATTATTATAAGCTTTATATATATTATCTACATTAAAAGTAGTTTTTAAATTAAATATTTCTAATATTTTACTTAAAATGTCTAATGTATTATCAATTCAATTATTAATATTCTCATTAAATCATAAATCTAATATTTCTTGTGATGATTTATTATTTAGTAAATCAATAAATTTTTTATTTCTTTCATATAATTCATCTATATTTTCCCTTTTTTCAATTCAATAAAAATTTAAAAGTTTAGTATATTCTTTATAACTATTTTCATATTCATCAATATGATTTTTATGAATTCATAATTTTCAATTATTATAAGCAGGATATTCATTCATACAAAAAGTATATGCTTCTTGTAATTTTTTTAATAAATTTTTATTTATATCTCTATATTTTAAATCTTTATCAATTAATAAATCTTTAACTTCATTTAATAAATTTAGTAACCATCTTTTTTTTAATTTTCTTGCTTCTGAATCTTTATCAACTTCTATTTTTTGATTATTTCATTGTACTATTTCTCTAGGTAAATTATTCAATAAATCTTGATCTTCTCTATTATTATTATGAGTGCTAATTTTTTTATAATCAAAAAGTATCTCCTCATTATTATCAACTGTTTTTATTAATGAAATAACTCAATTAATATCATCATTATTAAACAAAGTTTGTTTTAAAGAAATTAAAACTTTCTCAATATCAGAATCATTTTTAACATCATAAAAATTTAAATATTCATCCAATTCATTCAAATCATTTTGTTTTGATTCATCTAATTTTCTTTTCTTTTTAAATTCTGCTAATAATTCATTTTTAAATTTTAATGACTTTTCTAATCTATTAACTAATGTTTTACTCTTTTTTTCTCTAATAATAGAATCTCATTCCTGAATTTTTAAGCAATCTAAAAGCATTTCATATGTAATTTCCTTAGTTGCTTTTGTCATATAAATAGGTCATCTAAATCATAGTTTATGTAACAAAGGTAATCTTCCTATATGATCTATATGTGAATGAGTAATAAAAACAGCATCTAAATCATTAATAAATTTAGTATTTTCTTTATTATATAAATCAGATCATTCTCATCATTGAAAAAGTCAAATATCTATTAATACCTTATTTCAAAAAATATTTAAAATAGAGGCAGATCAAGTTAGACTTACTATTTCTTTATCTCATATCTTTTCTGGAACAGCTCAATATAAAGTAACTCATACGGTTGACATATTTTTATAAATTCATTATTAAATAAAAAGATTATAAAATAAAAATATAAATAGTCAATTAAAAATAGAAAATAAAAGCATAGAAAGTATAATACATTTTGTG
>DIUG01000067.1 GCA_002422305.1 Patescibacteria group bacterium UBA6164
ATGTAGAACATATAGCTAAATATGAGTGATACTATGTAAGTGTATTTTATTCATTTTTGTTTTCAATGTGAATGGAGGTAATCCAAGAAGATATAACAAATGAATGAAGAATAGACTTAACAATAAAGATAGAAAACTATATATATGTGATAGAATTTAAAGTAGAAAAAACAGGATTAAAAGCATTAGAACAGATAAAAGAAAGAAATTATGTAGAGAAATATATGCTAGAAGAAAAAGAAATATTTATTATATGAATAAACTTTAGTTTTGAGGATAGAAATATAGAAAGTTTTGAAAGTGAGAAAGTGAAATAAATAAATAGACTTGTAGGGAAATAACCCACTCTTGTCCACAGGATAACCTAAAGGCCTAATTCTCTCCCTTATTTTAAGGGAGAGAGGCTACAATTGTTCCCCTTGCCCTTATTTAAGGGAAAGGATTCAGGTTAGGGTTAATTTTGAAATTATTTCCCTAACTTTATTACTAAAAATCTAAAAATAATATTTTTAAGAAAAAAAGCCTTAATAAATTGACAATTTTAAAAATATATAATAAACTTGTATTGACTTTTAAGAAAATCCTATTTATTATAAAACTTTTCTTAAAAATATTATTTTTAATTTTTATAATAAATTATGAAAAAAATAACAAAAACCTTAAAAACTTGATTTTTTATATGATTTTTATTTTGATTTATAATTCCTTTTAAAGGATATGCTAACTTAACTCAAAGTGATTGATTAGTACCTTTAACTTCTTGAATAAGACATAGTTATTATGAAGTAAAATGGTGTAGCCCTCATGCTGCTAGAATACCAGCTTGAAATTGTCAAAAATGATACTTTTTCAATAAATCTTGAGTAGGTATAATGACTTATAAATGAGAGAATTTTTTAAACTGAAATGTTAAACTGAATACAAATTTTTTACCAGCAACAAGAACAGCAAATATAGGTTTTGTAGATTTATTTGATGTATCAAGTATAGAATTTGAATGAGAATGAATTTATACTATAAAAATAGTATTAGTAGATCATGCCTATAATGCATCGATTTATGAATTTAGTTATAAAATAGATAAAACTGCTCCTCAATTTAAATTAACATGAATTACTGAAAGTCATCCAAATATTTTTGTTGATAACAACCTTAAAAGATTAGTTTGATTTAATAGAAACATAGTAAAATATGATAGTATAGACGAATGATCAAATGATTTAAATGAATATACAAAACCATTCCCCTCAAAATATACTTTAGATAATCCATTATTGAGAATAAACCACACTAGACAAAATCTTTTTGTTATGTATTTTAAGGAACAAGATATTTCACATAGTTTTCAATTAAATGTAGATTATAGTGATAGTTATTGAACACATATGGAATGATGAACAAATTATCTTTCAGATACAAAAAACTTTAGTTTTCATAAAGAAAATGGTGATCTTATTTTATCTTGAATTGCTAATAATAATACAGTAACTCTTAATACTGCAAACTTAACATCAAACAATTCAACAAATTCACAAGCAATATATAAATTAAGACTTTATGATAATACGATTTGAAGATGAAAAAGTCAAAATTTAAACTGATTAATACAATGAGCTAATTATTCTGAAATAATATTTTATGCAGTAAGAGATAATACTAAACCTAATATGTGATGAAATTGATTAGATAGTACAGATGCAAATGCTATCAGAAGATTATTAAAATTTGATACTAATACTCATGTTTGGGATGATAATGCTGGAAATACATCAAAATTTATTTCAGCAAAAAATTCACAATCATTATCTTCATCATTAAGTGATACTTGAATATGAACAGATACATCAAAACCAGAATTATATAATGCTTGAATTCCATTATTGTGATGAACTAAAATATCTATTCAAAATGCAAATAATGTAGGTATTTTCAATGATACTATTGTATATAATAATAGATTTACTAATAATATTATTGGAAATCATGATTTTTCAATAGTTGATAATAATAGACAAAATTGATATAGAAAATATAATGTAAATTTTAATACTACTTGATTTACTTGAAATGATCAAATTTGTGATAATGTATGAAATTGTTTAAATCCTCAATTAGATTTTAGAGTAGTTGCTAATAGTCTTTCTAACAATACTTCAAATATAACTTTAGGAGCACCTAATACTTCTTTTGCTAATTGATATGATAAATATACAATAACTACTTCATTAAAGGATCAATTTTGAAATGCTATCGTTTGAGTAACAGCAGTTGAAAATGGAAACAAAGTTATAAAAACAGTTGAAAATACTTTTAATTTTGATAATAAGTTATATCCAAATCATATTAGTAATTCTCCTAGTTGACCTAAACAAGCTATAGCTAATGTATTATCACCATGAAATTATTTTCCACTTGTTAATACTTGAGCAATTAATAATGATTCAAAAATTGTTTTTAATGAAAAACCTGAAAATAATATTACTACTACTGGTACTGGATATTGAACTTACTCTTTTGAATTATCATCAAAAGTACCTACTTCTTGATTATATCATTATTTACAAGATTCTAAATTAAAATTAACATCAATAGATCCAAAAGCATTAGAATGAAATACTAGTTTAGTATGAATTTATCCTACTGATCCTACTTTATGATTATGATTATTTGATAATACTACAAATCTTAATTGAACTGATAATTTTTTAAATTATAATAATCAATTTTTAAATAATACTGATTATAGTACAGATTTAGATGAAACTAAAAAAAGCGATTATTGAAAAATTACATTAGAAAATGCAAGTGGTGTTCCATATAATACTTTGTTAAATAGAAAATTAGAACTTGAATTTGCTTCACCATTTATATATGGTTGATCTTGATTTACTATACATCATTTAATAAATAATATTTGAGCTAGTTCAGATCATACAAAATTAGCTTATACATTAAATGATACTAATATTAGTAATAAACAAATAGTTGAAAAATATATTCCTTCTTACTCTTCTTCAACTACCCCAAAATTTACTCCAAATATCTTTAATATATATAGTAATATTTCATCTACTGATTCAACAACTTTTGATAATTCTATTATAAATCAATGAAAAACTATTGATATAAATAATAATCCTTATGCCGTTATTTATAAAACTAAATCTAGTCCTATAAATTCATCATATCAAATAGCATGAAATAGTTTAAATATGTGATATGTATCACACTTAAAATACCTTATATCATGAACAGATATATCTATTCCATCTATTTCTAGAAATATATCGGACTTAACAAAACAAAATCCACCTAATAGAAGTTCTAGTTTCTATTATCCTGAAATATCATGAATATGAACTTGAGATTATGTAATACTTTGAGATCCAATAATTAATACTTGAATATTATGAGCTATGTGAATAGCAATTACATGATTATCAAATAATAATGATTCTATGTTAATAGATGATACTATTTGAAAAAAAGCAAATTTAAATATATGAGAAAATTTAACTCGTTATGATTTTATAAAAACTTTCAAACAAAATATATATAAAAATAGTACTTGATTCTTAGGAAGTAATAAAAAATGGTGTGAAAGTACTAGTCTTATTAGTATTAATAATTTAAATAGTACTATAGGTTTAGAAGATTGTACTATAGAAATAAATAATGAATTAATATCATTTATTAAATGAGATATTAATATTGATTGTTCTGGTTGAACATATAATACTTGTACTATTGAAAGCAATAAAAAAAGAACTATTATAGTAAAGGGTTGATCTACTTTTATTAAATCTAATATTTCTACTTTTTGAAAAAATTCTCAATTATTAATATGAACAGTTGCTGAAGATGGTTTAGCTAATATTACTATAGGAGATTGAGATAATCCAGTTTTAAATAGAAGTAATGAAACTAATGGTTGGACTTTTATTCATCCAAGTGTTACAAATATAGATGCTTTTATAGTATCACAATGACCAATGGTTTCGTATGATGATGATAGTAAATTATTTAATGCTCCTGGTAATACTGATTTAAAAAATCAATTACATATATATTGAAGCACTCTTTCTCTAAATACTATTTGATGATATAAATCTGATGATGATTCAAAATGTCCTTATATAGTACAATGAACATGTAATTCTAAAACAGCATTTATATTTGATTTAGTAACACTTAGAAGATATTCTTTAGAATGAGTATGAGTTTCATCTCCTCAATTAAAAGTTTCTTGATTAGGTATGAGATCTTGACAAAAAACATCATATTTAGATACAAACTGAAATCAACCTCCTACAATAACAACAGCAGATAGTTGTAATGCTTCTATAGATAATCTAAGATGTATAAAAGATAAAGATTATATAATTTATCCTATGCTGGTAGAAAAAGATACTATATGGAATAATTCTCCAAGTATTATGTTTAAAATCAAATAATTTTAGAATAATAATAAGTAAATAGAAAAAATATTTTCTATTTACTTATTTATTTTATACTAAAAATATTTGATTTTATATAAAAAAATACTATCATTAAAGTAATATATTAAATTAAAGTTATATTAAAAATGTTAGATATAAAAGAATTTTTGAATAAATATTATAAAAATAATGAAAAAATAATATTAGCTTGCTCCACATGACCAGATAGTATGTTTTTATTATACAAAATACTAGAAACAAATTATAAAAATAATTTAGTAGTTTGTTATTTTAATCATAAAATTAGACCTGAAGCAACAGAAGAAGAGGAATGGATAGAACAATTATGAAAAAAATATAACTTTATAGTAGAAATAGGTGAAGCAGATATACAAAATATTGCAAAACTATACCCTAGTAAATCACTTGAAGAATTAGCAAGAGAAAAAAGATATGCTTTTTTAAATGCTATTTTAAATATTTATTGAGCAAATAAAATTATTACATGACATCATTTAGATGATAAAATAGAAACTTTTTTTTTCAATCTTGCTAGATGAACTAAACTTACATGACTTATAAATATGACTGAAAAAAAATGAAGTATTTTAAGACCATTATTAAATATAGAAAAAAAAGATATTTTAGAATATTTAAATATAAATAATCTAGAATATAGAATAGATAATACAAATTTTGATACAAATATTATTAGAAATAAACTTAGACATGATATTATACCTCAATTTGAAAATATAAATTCAAACTATAAAAAAAATATAAATAACCTAATTACTTATTTAAAAGAGATAAAATTATTTTTAGATGAAAAAGTAGAAGAATTTTTGAAAGAACAAGGTATTTTAATTTTTAACAGTAATAAATATAAAATAAATACATTAGAAATTTATGGTTATTTTTATATAAATGATTTCAATTCACAATCCCCTCTTTTACAAAAAGAGATAATAAAATATATTTACTATATAAGTAACAAAAATTCAACTATTTGATTAAGTGAAGCAAATATAGCTGAAATAATTAAGTTTATAAATTGAAAAAATAATAAAACAATAAAAGAAATAAAGGAAATGAAACTAAAAAAAGAAAACAAGATAATNNATTATCTTGTTTTCTTTTTTTAGTTAATATCAACATTTTTATAATTTATTTATATTAAATACTGCTATTTCTTCTATATTTATTCATTCATTTTTAGTTAATTCTTCTAAATAAATATTTTTTAAATCATTTTTTATAGTTTCTAATGTTCTAGGTCCTATCATTCAAGCACCTAAATCATCTTTTTTTGAAACTAGATTTTTAGATAATTGATAAGAAAAAATACTTTCTTTTGTCATATCTCAAAATATTGCAGTATCTTTATATTGAAAATAACCTAATTCTTTCAATATTATTTGTAATTTTCTTACTCATTGAGATATTTCTCAAAATTTTGGTATTCATATATTTGATAACTTTTCCTCTGCCTTTTTTAAAGATAATTCTTCCAATTTTCTATATTTTTCTTCTAATTCTTTTTTTCTTTCCTCCTCAAATATTTTTTCTTGTTTTATTCTAAGTTCTTCTAATTTTTTTTCTTCTTCTAACATAACCTTTTCAATTCTTTCTTTTTCTATTTTAAATAAATATTCATTATAAATATCTTTTAAACTAGATCTAGTTTTTGGTCAATAATTTCATGCTCATGGACTATTTGTTGATAAGACTATTCATTTTGATAATTGAAACTTATATATAGAATCAACTACATCGTTATAAATACCTGTTATTTCTCAATTATATAAAGATAATTCTTTTAATATATTTTGTAATTTTATTACATCTTCTTTTGTTGATATAGTTTTTTCAAATATTTCAGAATTTTCATTTTTTAACTCTTTTTCTACATCTATTTGAACAATTTGTAAATCTATACTTTTATTTTTTAGTTCTTTTTCTACATCTATTTGAGTAATTTCTAATTCTATACTTTTATCTTTTAGTTCTTTTTTTACATCTATTTGAACAATTTGTAAATCTATACTTTTATCTTTTAGTTCTTTTTCTGGATCTATAGAAGATTCTAAAGATTCTTGATTATCAATTTCTTCATTATTCTCTATATTTTTTATTGTATATTTATTATTATCAAAATCTCAATCTAAATATTCTTTTAAAAATATATCTCTAGTATTTTTTCCCCAATATCATGCTCAATAATCTTTTGAAGATTTTACTATTTCATTTTTCAATTGAAAATTATAGACTATACTTATTATTTCATCATTATAAATCCCATTTATTTCTCATTTATATAATCATATCTCTGTAAACAATTTTTGTAAATTTTTAACCATTTCTTTATCACTTCATTTTCATAATCAAGTATTAAAAATACTTGATATTTTTTTTAATCATTTGGTTGCCCAATCTGGCGAAGCAATATTATTAAAATCAAATGTAACATTTAAACTTGAATCAGTAACATATCATTTTACTTTTCTTTTTCACCAATATAATGCTCTTTTTAGTCATTCATCTCAATGTCAAACCCAAACATCTATTCTATCATATTCATATCACCTTTTTCAAGCATTTACTATAGCTCATCATCTATCTGAAACTTCTCATATTCATAATCACTCCAAATATATTTTTGTTCAGAAAGCATAATTTCTAGGTGCAGCAAGCATTCACGAAAAAACTCATTTTCAAGATGCTCAACTTATTCATTGTCCATTTAATCTTTTTTCAGATTCATAATCCCCTGTTAAATAAGATTCCTGGTTAGGTAAAGGAGAATAATATGCTGTTACTACAAAATATCATTCATCATCATTTGTAGAATAAGCTTTAATAGTAAAAATAGGTAATAAAATTGTTATTATTAATATTTTAGAAATTATTTTTTTCATATTTTTATAGGTCATTATTTTTATTTTTATGTAAATAATTAAAGTTTAAAATAACTTATCTAGTAAATTTTAACATAAAAAAAAGAAAATACCTAAAAATTAGTATTGACTTTTTATTTTATTTATGTGAATTATTGTTTATTTAAAATAATAAGAAATAAAATTATATTATTGAATTCAAATATTTTAATTGTTTTTTTCTTAAATCATTTTTAGATTTTTTAGTTTGTTTTTCTATTAAACTTCTTAAATTTTTTCTATATTCAATAGCTTTCTTAGTATTTTTTCAATATTTAGTATCTATTAAATAAGTTATTTTATTATTTAATAAATCCAATTTATCTTTAATATCTGCAGTTAAATTAATATCTTCATCTAAATTTGTATTTTGTTTTTTGAATATATCTCATCAAAATTGTTTTCTCAAAACTGCTAATGTTTTTGTTCAAAAATAACCTGCTTGTGGATCTTCTTCTGAACTAATAATATTATTTTCTACTTGATATTTTATTAATACTTCTTTTAAACTATTATAGTTACCATCTATTGTTCAAGAATAGATTTTAACTTCTGTTAACAAATTTTGTAATTTAATGACATCTTCTTCATTTGGATTTTCTGCATCCAAAATTAAATTACCATATTTAATAACAGGAGATGAGGCAAACTCCATAGTTAATTCGCTATTTTTTGGCACAATTTTTCATTTTATTTTTCTTTTTCACCACTTTAAAGATCTCATCAATCATTCATCACCAAATCACATCCAAACATCTATTCTATCATATTCAAATCATAATTCTCATGAATTTACAATAGCTCATCATCTATCAGAAACTTCTCATACTCAAATTCAATCTAACTCTATTTTTGTTCAAAAAGTATAATTTGATGGTGCAGCTAATAATCATGAAAAAACTCGTTTTCAAGAAGCACTATATTTTCATTTTCAGTTTAATTTTATATCTCATTCAAGAGTTCAAGTTATATATTTGTTCTGTCAAGGCATAGGAGAATAATATGCCGTTACTATAAAATATTGTACATTCTGGGAGAGCTCTTCAGTTTCACTATTATTTTCAGTTTCACTATTATTTTCAGTTTCACTATTGTTTTCAGTTTCACTATTGTTTTCTACTTTAGTGATATTAACTATTTCTTCATTTACAGAAGATTTTTCAGTTACAAAAGTTTCTTCACTATTCAAAGATTTATCTATTTTCATAGAAGTTTCTAATTTAAGACTTTTTTCAGTCTCAATTATATCACCAGAAAAAGAACTAAAAGCTTTAACATCTAGTCCTAATAAAGATAATAATAATATGGATACGAGCATTAATATAATGCTCTTTATGGAATTCATAACATAATATTATATAAATAAGTACAGACATTATATTAAAAAAATGTATAATACAAGTTTTTTAGTATTGACTTTTACATACTTATATATTTGATATATTATTTATCCCGCTCAAACTACAACTTTTGCATGTCTTAAAACTCTATCACCTATCATATATCATTTTTCAAATTCATCACAAATAATCCCCTCTACTTGTCCAGGAATAGTAGTCATAACATCATGTTTATCTGGGTCTACATTTTCTCATTTTGAAATAAAAGATTTTATTCATAAATTTTCTATATCTTTTTTAAATTTTGATTCAATAGATACTATTCATTCATATAAAACTCCATTTTTAAAATCTTCTGGTGTATTATTTATAATTCTTTCTAAATCATCTAATCTAGGTAATATTTTTTTTAATATATCAGATTTCAAGAAAAAAATCATATCTTGTTTATCTCTATCTACTCTTTTTTTAAAATTTTCAAAATCAGCCATTGTTCTAGTAAGCTGGTCCTTGTATTTATCTTCTCACTGTAAATCTATTTCAGGATTTTCTAAATTATTTTCTAAATCCTCTCAATCATTAAAAATATTTGGATTATTTAATACTTCTTCGATTTTTTCTTCATCTATTTCTCAATCATTATTTTCTATATCTTTTATTTCATCTTTCATTTCATCTATAATATCTTGTTCATATAATATATTTTTTTCTTTTTCTTCATTTGTCATATTTCAATAGTTAATTTTTAAAATAATTATCTTTAAGATTTTTATTAATATTATTATAATAAAATAAAATTAATTTCAAGTATAAAATATAAAATAATCAAAAACTTTACTTTTCTAAATCAAAAGTTAAAATAAAAAAAATAATTTTTAATAAATAAATATGAAAATAATTTCTTGGAATGTTAATTGAATAAGAGCAGTTATAAAAAAATGATTTAAAGAATTTGTAAATAAAGAAAAACCAGATATTCTTTGTTTACAAGAAACTAAGGCTTTTGAAAATCAATTTTTAAAAGAAGTATGAGAATTAGAATGATACAAATATATATGGCACTCATGAACTAGGGCTTGATATGCATGAACAGCTATTTTTTATAAAAAAGAATTAAAAGTAATAGATACGAAAAATAATTTTTGAGAAATAGAACATTTTCATGATGATTGAAGAATAACAGAAATAGAATTTGATGATTTTGTACTTATAAATTGATACTATCCTAATTGATGAACTAGAGCAGATTGAACAGAAATGTTAGATTATAAGTTAGAATTTTATAATAAAATAATAGATTATTCAAATAAAATAGTGGAAAAATGAAAAAATATTATTCTTACATGAGATTTTAATATTTGTCATACTGAAATAGATATTGCAAGACCAAAGGAAAATCAAAATTCTATATGATTTTTACCTATAGAAAGAAATAAAATATCAGAATTTTTAAATAATTGATATATTGATACTTTTAGATATTTATATCCAGAAAAAAAAGATACTTACTCTTGGTGGTCATATAGAGCATGAGCTAGAATTAGAAATGTATGATGGAGAATAGATTATTTTTTAGTAAATAAAAACTTTTCTAAAAATATAATTGAAACTAAATATATGATTGATATAATATGAAGTGATCACTGCCCTATTATGTTAAAATTAAAATAACACCTAAAAATATATAATAATTTCTTTGAAAATTACAAAATTAAAAATATTTTTTTGATTTTATTTAAAAAATAATATAATTAAAGCATACTATCCAAAAGGATATTTAAAATAAAATTTAATTTTACAATATTATGGCTCAAATAACTTTAGATATACCTGATAAATATAAAACTTTGATTGACACAGAAAATCTAAAAAAGATTACTTGTGATATTTTAGAAGATTTAATTGAACTTTATCAAGATAAACAAACAAAATCTAAACTAGAAAATGATCCTTACGATAAAATACTGAACTCTAAATTAAAATCTTGATTATGAATATAGTAAAAACACAGTATTTTCTAAAACAACTATTAAATCTAAAAAAAAAGTTTCCAAAAATAGAAAAAGATTTTTTGTATTTTGAAGAGAATATTAAAATAGAGCCTTTTTCTGATTTATGAAATGGAGTTTTTAAATTTAGATTAAAAAATTCCTCAATACCAGTTTGAAAGAGAACAGGTTTTAGGTTAATAATATTATTTTTAAATAGTGATAATGCTATACCTCTGCTAATATATTCTAAAAATTATAAAGAAAATGTATCTAATTTAGAAATATTAAATGCTAAAGAAAATATTATAAAAGAGTTAGAATTAAAATAACACCTAAATTATGAATAAATTTGAAAATACATTTTTTACAAAATGTTTACCAGAAAATCATGAGATAAGGTGAATAATTCATATTCATTTTATAGATATTTTTAGTAAATTATTTTTATGGATTAGTTTTTGAGTTATTATACCAACTCTATTTTATTACAACTCTTGAAGAATTCAAATATGGATACCTTTCCATTTTTTAGAATTATTTTTAATATTAATATTCATAAAAATAATTTATGATATTTTTAATTGGTATAATGATGTATTAATAGTTACAAATATGTGATTAATTAAACTAGAACGGTCATTATTTAAAACAAATACTAAATCAGTTGAATATGATAAAATAGAGTGAATGGAAGTAGAAATATGATGATTATGAGATAAAATTTTTAAAAAATGAAATATTTTAATTCATAAAATATGAGATGATTCATTTTTTTTATGAAATGCAAACAATCCATATAAATGAGTTGATTTAATAGAAGAAACAGCTAATGAAGCTGAAATAGTAGAAGAAACTAATGATAATAAATTTGATGTAATAATGGAAGCTTTGTGATGAGTAGTAGAAAATTATTTAGATAAAAAAATGACTAAAATAGATAAACAAAAAGAGATAGAAAAAGTAATTGAAGAAATAGAAAAAAATACTTGAACAATAGATTTAAGATAAAATTTATATAAATATGTCAAATAAAAATATATCATTAATAAATATTCCAAATTCTCCTTGAATATATAAATTTCTAAATAAAAAATGAGAAATTATTTATATATGAAAATCTGTAAACTTGAAATCTAGAGTAAGTTCTTATTTTAATTGAAAATCTAAATTGAACTTTGCAAAACAAAAAATGGTAGATTTGATTTATAATATAGAAACAATTGTTACAAATAATGAAACTGAAAGTCTAATATTAGAAACAACTCTTATAAAAAAATATCTTCCAAAATATAATATATTAATGAAAGATGGAAAAAATCATTTATATATAAAAATCACAAATGAAGATTTTCCCAAAATAATAAAAACAAGAATAAAAAATAATAATTGAACTTATTTTTGACCATATATTAGCACTTTTTATGTTACAAATATATTAAAAATAATAAAAAGTATATTTGGTTATTGAATTTGAGAACACAACTTTTTTAAATCAAAAAATAGTTATACATTGGATAAATATATTTTCAAAAATAATTTTAAAATAGAAGAATACCATAATATAATTAATAATATAAAAAAGTTCTTGAATTGAGAAACAAAAGAAATAAAAAGAATATTAGAAGAAAAAATGAAAGAGAAAGCAAAAAATTTACAATTTGAAGAAGCACAAAAAATAAAAGAAAAATTAAATTCAATTAGTATACTTGAAGAAAACCAAATAGTTAGAGAATGAGTAAATGGAGATTATAATATAATAAATTATATAGAAAAATTTGAAAAAACTTATGTATGAATTATTGAAATAAGAGATGGAAAAATTGTATGATTTTATAATTATGATATAGAAAATAGATTAAATGAAAATATATTTAGTTTAATAAAATATGTTGTTGAAAATAAATGGAGTAATGAATTAAAGCAAAAAATAATATATATATTACCTTTAAATATAGAAAAAATAAACAAAGAAATAAATATAGAAATTCCTCAAATATGAACAAAAAAAGAGTTATTAGAATTATGTTATAGAAATATTTATGAATATGCTTATAAATCACATATTGATTCTTTGAGTATAAAATGATTTACTAAAAAAACTATGCAAAACATACTTGATTTATTATGATACAAAAAAATAAATCAAAATATAATATTTGAGTGTAATGATATATCTCATATTTCTTGAAATTATACAGTAGCTAGTCGTAGTATTATAGAAAATTGAAAAAGTAATACTTCAAAATATAAAAAATTTAAAATTAAATCTTTATCACAATGAAAAATAGATGATTTTAATTCTATGAGAGAAGTTATGAATAGAAGAATATTAGAAATAAATAAAAATAATACTATACCTGATTTAATAATAATTGATGGTTGAAAATGACAATTAAGTAGTGTATTAGAAGTAATTAATAATTTTTTAAAAAAAATATCTATAGAAAAAAAAGAAAATAATTTATTAGAATTATTAAAAAAAGTTCAAATTGTTTGACTAGCAAAAAGAGAAGAAGAATTATTTTTACCTTGAAAAAAAGATCCAATTTTATTAAAAAAAGATAGTTTAGAACTTAGACTAATACAAAAAATAAGAGATGAAGCACACCGATTTGCAATTACTTTCAATAGAGATAGTAGAATAAAAGCAATGAAAAAAAATATACTAGAAGAATTACCTGGATTTTGACCAAAAACTAGAAAAAAAATATTAAATAAATATTGAAATATAGAAAAATTAAAAGAAATTAACAAAAATGAGCTAAATGATATATTAAATAGAACACAAATAAAAACTTTAGAAAATCATTGATTAATAAATTAAAATACTAAATATTATTGTAATATATGATTTTATATTTATAATACTTAAAAATATTTTATAATTTATATACAAATGCAAGATTTTTTAAAAAAATACCAAAACCATAAGCTAATTACAAATATAAATGTAATAATTGCAAGTTTATTTTTAGCGACTTTAATAAATTTTTTTCTAATTGATTGAACAAATATAGGGCAAAACTTAAAGGCAAGTGTTTTAAATTCAAAAATTTGAGATGAAAAAGCAGATATTTATATACAAAAAAATGATACTGGGCTTTTTTTAATAGCCAATAAAAATATAGCTAATATATCTACTCTTTCATTTAGCCTTTCTTATAATCCAGATAATATTAAAATGTTAGAAATATTGTCTGATATATGAGAAATAGTAAATTTATCTAATACTCCTGGAATAAATTCTATAATATTAAATACAAATGAACCTACAAATATAGTAAAATGAGATAAACTTATAAAAATAAATTTAAAAAAAATACACGAAACAACTGAAAATATAAATATAGTAAATGCTAATTTTAAAGATGTAAATAATGAACAATTTCTACTTTCTACTTCTGGTATTACTTTTTAAAAATTAAAAAATGAATAAAATATTTGACACACATTGTCATCCTCATTTAAATAAAATAAAAAATATAGATGAAACTATAAAAAGTTTTTTTGAAAAATGATGAAATTATATGACTATTATATGAACTGATTTAGAAAAAAGTAAAGAAGTATTAGAATTAGCAAATAAATATGAGTGAGTATTTGCTAGTATAGGTATTCATCCATGTGATATTGATAATTTAGACCTTGAAAAAGTTATTTTAGGATTAGAAAATTTACTATTAAAAAACAAAAATAAAATAGTTGCTATATGAGAATGTTGACTTGATTATTATTGGATGGAAAGAGATGAAAAGACAAATTTACTTGATGAAGTAAATAGAAATAAAGTTATTAATTTAAAGAAAAAATTACAAGAAATATTTTTCATAGCCCAAATAAATCTAGCTAAAGAATATAAACTACCAGTGATTATTCATAATAGAGAATCAAAAGATGATGTTTTAAGAATATTAAAGCAAACAAATTTTAAAAATTTTATACTTCATTGTTATAGTGAAGATCTAAAATATGCTAAAGAATTAATAGAATTTGCACCAAATTGCAAAATAAGTTTTTCTTGACTTATTACATTTAAAAATACTATAGATATACAAGAGACAGTTAAAAATATTGATATAAAACATATATTAGCCGAAACTGATAGTCCATATTTAACACCTATTCCCTTTAGATGAAAAGAAGAAAATGAACCTATATTTACTAAATATATTATAGATAAAATTAATGATATTAGATGAGAAAATTGTAGTGAACAAATTTTCAATAATTCATTAGAAATTTTTAAAATAACTTAAAATAAAAGATTTTTTCCTCTAGAGGAAAAAATCTTTTATTTATAATAGTCATTTACCTTATTTCAATTACAAAAAGTTTCTTTAAATCATTCTGCATCTCAATAATCAGCAAAATATTTCTCCCAATCATGTCATCAAGACATTTTTTTTGCATGTTTTATAGGACACCAATATCTTTCCGTTCTTCAAGCTACTTCTACTGCATAAGACATTAATCAATTAAAATAAGAACAATACATACAATTTATTTTTTGTATAAAGTTTAAATAATCAAGCTGTTTACGATCATCAAAAATATAGTCATTTCTTTTTACTAAAGGTATTCTATATAATCTAAAAGCTGTTTGTTGAAAAATAAAAAGCATTATATCTAAAAATATAGCTGGAATAATCATAGAATAAATAAAAGGTATAGATATTATTTCTCTTATTTGTGCTGTAAAAATTGTTTCTATAATTGATTTTTTTTGTTTTTTATTTTCTTTAATTTTTTCATTATTAAATACAATTTTACCTGACTTTAAAGTAAATCAATATTTATCCATTAAATTTAAATATTCATTCTTTAATTCTTCCTTTTTTTTCTCTATTTCAGTCAAAATTATACTTATTTTAGATTTCATAATTATTATAATTAATTTAATATTAATTTGATTATATAAAATATATTTTATTTTCAAAATTTAAAAATAATATGTTTTTAAATATATTACTTTAATATACTAAAATGATTTTATAATCTTAGTAGTAAAATTAGTCAACTGATGGCTTCAGCCATTTGAAATACTAAGTTTTCTAAATAATTCTAGTATAAATTTCACAAAATAAAAAATTATATTATATAGTTACCATTTTTAAAAACTAACTTTTCATCTATATAAATTTCTTTTATATCTGGAAAAATATCTATATGATATCTTTGTACTATAGATTTATCTAATTTCCTTCTATAAATTTGGTGTTTTTTTCATAATGAAATATGAAATCAAGCAATTCTTTCATATGAATTTATATCTGATAAAGGTTTATCTTTAGTTATTCAATTATTTAATCAAAAACCTAATTCTCTAAACATTACTTCTCAATCTTCTGATTCTTTTATAAAATTCAAAATATTTTTAAAAGTTTCTGGATAAATTGATTCATCTCACATTATTTTACTTTTTTCTATCTTTATTTTAAATGGTTTAACAAATTCTACTTTCAATTTTTCATCTGGAAAAGCATAAATACTTAATTCACCATTAACATTATCAAATTTTTTTGCTTCAGTAAAATTTTCTCATATAGGAAAATTACCTCATCTATTTTTTCAATCATAATTTCAATCATTTATTTTCATATCTTCAAATCATCAATCAACATTTAAAATTGATCAATCATTACAAATAAATTTCATTGAATTTGCTACATCAGATATTTTTTTTAATTTAAATCATAAATCTTGATAATATGGAGTTTTATACTCTATAGAATCTGCATAATTTTCAATTTGATTATCATATATATAAGCTAAATGTCTATGTTCTAAACATCAAACTCATGCATTATTTAAATTTAATCTTATTCTAAAATTATCTAGCATAAAATTAGTTGATTGTACCAAAATAACCGTTGAATTTTCTTTTAAATTTAATAATTTATTTTTTAATTCTTCTTTATCAAATTTATTAAAATCAATTTTTTCTATATTTCTTGATATATTTAAATTTTGCAATTCCCTTAATGATTTTATATATCATTTAGATAATTCTTGAGATAACTTTGAATCTAAATCATAAACAAATATTATATCTTTATTTAAAAATATATTATCATTTACTTTTAAATTATTTAAAAGTATATTTTTAGTAGCAATATAAAATTTTTCTTGTAAGTTCATATAATAGACTTATTTTAAGATTAATATTAATTTATTGTAAAGTTTTATAGCTTAAAATTTCCTGAACATTTTTTCTTATTCTATCCATATTTGGTAAATTATCTGGTGCTAAAGTATTTCTAGAAATAGAGTGTCACATAGTTTCTAATACTCCTGCATCTTCTCATTTATTTTTAAATGAAAATCTAAATCTTAAATGCCAAATTCATTTTTTTTCATAAAATCAAATACTAAATCATATCTTATCTAAATCTTCTCAAATCAGTTTTAATGTTTCTTTTGAAATTATACTAGTATCTTTATTATAAACAGTTTCTAAATATTTTCTTCCTTCAGAATGAACTTGCTCAAAAATTCTTAATGTTTCTTCATTTTTCATATCTCATGGAAGAGTAAAATCAACAGCATAATATTCATCAGAAGATACTAATAAAGATTCTTTATATCATTGTAATTTAACATTTAAAAATTTACTTTCAAATTCTTTTATCATTTGAAGATTTTGTTTATTCAAAGCTAATAAATGTTTATTATCTTCAGTTTCATTTACTATAAGAGGAAGTTTTTTTATAGTATGTAAACCATCATTTTTTTCATTTGTATCCATAAGAGTAACATGAGTATGAGGTCTTTGAACAGATTGAGATTTTCAAGGTCCAGGAAAAATAGAATGATTTAATCAATAAATCAATTCTAAATTTCAAGAGATTAAATCTTCTTTATAATCATCTTGTAAACCGGCTAATAATAATGATAATATTTCATAATATTCTTTTAAATCATCATCTTTAATTTGTCACATATGGTAAACATCTTCAGATAATCATGTATAAATAAGCATAATATGATGATTTCAATATGGTCAAATAGTAGTTGAAACAGCCCAATTTTTTCATTCATATAATAAATTATTTTTTTCCTTTAAATCATTTAATAATCAATTTCTATTTTTAAGATTATCCAAATTAAAAGGAGCATGTCTTCTAGGATCAGTTGGTAATTCATGTTTTAAAACATTTTTTATTAATCAATCAGTAATTATTGATTGATCGCCAAAATCTAAAGTATTATTTCTCATATAAAAAATTAAAATTAAAATTATAAGTTTATATTAACATACAAGCTTTTTTTTGTCAATATAACTAAAAAATTTTATTATTATTAGGAATATCTAGAAAATTTAGTATTTTCAAAGAGCTAAAGCTCTCTGTTAAACATTTTTTTCACTAATATTATAAAGCTATTCTAGTTAAATCATAAACTCATATATAATTTTTTTTAAAAAGGTATATCTTCAATAGAAATTTCAGAATTATTATCATTATTAATATTTTGTGGTTGGTTATTATTAGATGAAGATCATTCTGGCGACCATTCATTTAGTACAAAATAATGAGTATCACCATATTGTCCTGGTTCTTTTCTTTTACTCATAGTCATATTTATATAACCTTTTTCATTTGCATATTGTTGTAATTTTTCGATATTAAAACTCATATTAAAAAATTCTCAAAATTGTCAATTAACTGCTTTACAGCTTGTTCAATCTATATATGTTTTTGCCATATTTAATTATTATATTTTAAAAGTAGTGATATTTTATTTTTATTATTATTAAAATCAAATAAATATTTTTATATTTTTAAACTAGATTTTATTAATCAATCAAACAAAGGATGTGATTTTTCTAAACTTGATTTAAATTCTGGATGAGCTTGAGTAGCTATAAAAAAATTATTTTTTGGTAATTCTATAAATTCTACTAATTTTCAATCAGGTGATTTACCAGATAAAACCATTCATAATTTTTCTATTTCTTTATGAAAAAATGGATTTACTTCATATCTATGTCTATGTCTTTCGCTTATAATTTCTTTATCATAAAGTTTCCTTACCAAACTTCACTCTTTTAAAATAGCATCATAAGATCATAATCTCATAGTTCATCATTTATTTTTAATATCTTTTTGTCATAAAATAAAATCTACAATAGGAAAAATTGTATTTTTATCAAATTCAACAGAATTAGCTCATTTCATTTTTCAAATATTTCTCATATATTCTATAACTGCTAATTGTAATCACAAACATAATCATAAAAAAGGTACATTATTTTCACGAGCAAATTTTATAGCTCATATTTTTCATTCTATTCCTCTTTTTCAAAATCATCAAGCTACAATAATTCCATTTAAATCTCATTTTTCTTTTATTTTAAATAAATATTCATTTATATTATCTAATTTTTCTAATTCTTCAGAATTAATCCAAGTTATATTTACTTTACAATTAATATTTGCTCAAGAATGATTTAATGCTTCAATTAAACTTAAATATGTGTCTTTAAATTCTGTATATTTTCATACTATTCCTATACTTGTATTATATTTTGGAGATATTATATTATTTGTTAATCTTTCCCAATTATCTAAATTTGCAATTTTTTTCTTTAGTTTCAATTTTTTTTCTAAAACTCTTTCTAAATTTTGATTTTTAAAAGATAATGGTATTTGATATATAGTAGAAACATTTACTGATTCTATAATATTTTCCTCTAATATATCACAAAGTGATGATATTTTTTCCTTTATATTTTTATCCATTGTTTTTTCTGTTCTACATACCAATATATTTGGCACTATTCAATATTCTCTTAATTTTGAAACAGAGTGTTGAATAGGTTTTGTTTTTGTTTCTCAAGAATAATTCAAATGCAATAAAGGTGCTAAATGAATATATGCTACATTATCATCTCAAATATCTTTTTTCATTTGTCTAATTGCTTCCAAAAAAGGTAAACTTTCTATATCTCAAACAGTTCATCCTACTTCTACAATAGTTACATCAGAAAAAGATGCAATATGAATAAGTCTTTCTTTTATATTATCAGTTATATGTGGAACTATTTGAACAGTCTTTCATAAATAATCTCATTTTCTCTCTTTTGTTATAACATCTAAATAAATTTTTCCTGTAGTAATATTATTATCTTTATAAAAATCTTTTCATAAAAATCTTTCATAATTTCATATATCTAAATCAGTTTCTCATCAATCATCAGTAACAAAAACTTCTCAATGTTCATAAGGACTCATTGTTCAAGCATCTATTTGTAAATACGGGTCCATTTTAACCATACTTACACTGTATCAACTTGCTTGTAAAATTTTTCAAATAGATGCTGAAGTAATTCATTTTCACAAACCTGAAATAACTCAACCTGTAACAAATATTATTTTCATATATTATTTTTTATATTAATTCTAAAATTTTCATAGAATAATACAAAAAAATTAAAATTTAACAAAAGAATTTCAGTAATTTGTAGAAATAACTTGAAATGCTGAATTACTAATTTTAGAAAAAATTAATTATTTTTCAGTTCAATTTTATCATTTTTCTCACTAAAAATACAACTTAAAAAATACAAAAAAGTTTAAATTAAACTTTTTTGTATTTTTTATATATAATTCAAGCTTTGTAATCACATAAAATAACTCTCTTTTTATAAAAAAAAAGTCTGCTACATGAAAAAGAGCCAAAAAAATTTGATTTTGCGGTTAATTCTATTAGACTTATTTCTGATAATTATTTATCTCAATTTTATGATTTTTAAAATCATAATTTTAATCTTATTAAAACTGGTCGGATTTGAAACGGGACGATAGAAATAAAATCAATTATGGATTATTTAAATAAAAGTAGTAAAAACACTAAACAATTAATTATTAAATTAACTATTATAATATTATTACTTTTGATATAACCTATTTTTAGGTAAAATGATATTTAAATTATGGAAATGTGCAACAGATGCAAATAAAATTAAAAGTGATAGAATGAAAAAATATATGGAAACAAAAGACTTACTAAAAAGAATACAAAATTAAAACAATAATATAAAATATAGATTTGTATTATTGATATACTTTATATATAAATAAATTAGAAAAATTTTAACAACTTAAAAACTAAATATTATGGAAAATATAGATTTAAAAAAATGTCCTTTTTGTGCAGAAGATATAAAGATTGAAGCAATTGTTTGTAAACATTGCTGAAAGAGTTTGAATGAAAATAATGAAAAAGTAAATAAAATAAGATTAAATAATGGTGAAAAAGTTGAAAAGTCTAAGCATGTAGGTCCATTATGAATATTAATAACAATTTTTGTATTTGTTGCTTTTTTTATTATATGAAATTATCACATTGTATTTAATACATCATCTATTTTAGTTGCTCGTCCTTATTTTGGTTTTTCTGATATAATAGCTGATAGTAATGCTTGCACAAGTGGTCCTTGGATTATTGCAATGAGTAATCATCCATCTTTATGTAAAGGACTTCAAAATGCATGATATTTAGAAAGTGATGATGAAATGAATAGCAAAATTGCTGATAAAATTAAGGATAATTTAAATAATTATCAAGATTGTGCATCAAAATGTAATTTTACAGATACAGAGTATTCAAAATGTGTTAATAATTGTATAAAATAATAATAAATATTATGGAAAATATTATGAACGATAATGAAATGAAAATAATAGAACAAAAAATAGAGAAATTATGAGGTATTTATAGTAAACAAAATAATATACTTAAATTTCAATATGAAATGTTGGTAAAATTATATGAAAACTTAGCAAAAAAATGAATATATTTTTCTGTTGCTAAAAAAGAACAATATTTAAATTCAAAAAAGGAAAATGAAAAAAGTTATATATTAATATGATGAAACTGAAAAACAAAAAGTCCAGCATTTTTACATATAATACTCTGGGATTTTTGAAAAAGTGAAAAATTTATTTGGTTTTGAAAATACATTTGAATTGATAAATATACATTTAATATAAGATTTTCAGAGAATGATAAAAATATATATGAAAAAAGAAAAATCTTAGAGGAAATAAAAAAAGTAATATTATTACCATTGAATGAAACAAATAATAAATTCAACTCATATCATAATAGAAATATACAATTTAATGAAATAGAAGATTATTTTGAAAAAATTAATAGTATTATTAGTAAATTTAATATATGAAAAAGAATATGAAAGTATACTTTTATTAACAACCTTAATGATAGATTAGATTTTCTTATGAAAAATAATAATATATCTAATGAAATCACAGTTATTGAAAATAAAGTATTAGAACATGAAAATTCAGAAAAAAGTATAGAAGATAATTATATTTCAAATTCATTTGAATCTTTTTCAGAATGAAAAGAAAAAGAATATTTTCATAAGAAAAAAGAAAGAAATAAAAAATTAGTTGAAATAGCAAAAAGAGAATTTGAAAGAAAAAATAATTGAAAACTTTTTTGTGAAGTATGTAATTTTGATTTTAATGAAATATATTGAAAAAAATATATAGAAGCACACCATAAGATTCCTTTATATAAAATAGAAGATATAAGTGGTAACACAATTAAAGATTTAGCTATGCTTTGTGCTAATTGTCATAGAATGATACATTTTTCTGATCCAGCAGGTTGCTTAACTATTGAAGAGTTAAAAGAAAAAATTAAAAAGTAAACTATGAATATATGAATATAAATAAGGCATTTAAAATCTTATGATTACCTATAAATAGTAACATTGAAGAAGTTAAAAGAAATTATAGAAAACTTGCTATTGAGTTTCATCCAGATAGGTATAATAATTCTAGTAAAAGAGATATTGAGAAGTTTAACCAAAAAATGAAAGAAATAAACCATGCATATAGCTTCATAAAAAATAATATTTGAGATTTAGAAAAATGAATATTTAATTTTGATTTTGAAATTCTCAAATGTTGATTGAAAAGAAAAGTTGAACCAAAAGAAAGTAGTGAACTTAGAAAATTATGGAATATATCAGGGGATCTACAACAAAATAAAAAATATGGATTAGCTATAAGATTATTGGAAATAGGCATTAATGTATATTTTGCTAATAATTCAAATTTATATTTTAGTGATATGTTATATAAATTATGAAGAGATTTAGGTGATTTATTATTTAGATTATGAATAAAAACAGAATGAATAAAGTTTTTAAAATTAGTTGATGCTAATTATTATTTATGAAGTGCATATTTTGAATATTGAGATTATAAATTAGCTATAAAATATCGGAATTTAGAATTTTCAAATCCTAAAACAGGCATAGATTATGAATGATTATATATAAAAATAGTTAAAGCATATTTTTTACTTTGAGATTATGAAAGATCTATTGCAATGTTAGAAAATATTGATGAAACTAAGTTATTTTATACTAATTCTACATATTGATTTCCAAGAATAATACTTTATTCAATATATTTATTAGAGTGAATTATTTTAACAGAAAATGAAATGAAAAAAAAGTATCCTATATCATATAATTATGCTATAAAAATATTGAAATCTTATCTAATATGTGTTGATGAAGTAGATAAATTGATTAATATTGATAAAGAATATAAAAAATTTATTAATATATTAAAAATTAATACATCAGGTTATATAATAAAAGATTTATCAAGTTTATATTTTAATATAGACGAATTAGTTGTTATATATGAGGATATTTTTAAAAAAAGTTATCCAAAACTGTTAAATATGTAATATATACTAAACTTGCTAAATAATTAGTAATGAATAAATGATTTTACTTAATTAAAATCTCTATATATAAATAACATTCTTGATATTTAATTTTAAAATCATTACTAATTATTAAACGGATTTAGTATATATTTGATTTATTTTTTTATGTTTAATATAAATTTTAAAAATATGAAAAAAGAAAAAAATGATGAAAGTATAAAAATAGAAAGGTTACTATCAACCGAGCATATAAAACAAAAAATAATCACCAAAAATGGGACTATTTTTTAGCTTCAAATATAGAAAAAAGACAAAAAAAAAGTTGCTTTTTAGTTATAAGAAAGGTTACTATCAACCCTCAAAAAAGCACTTCAAATATAAAGTGCTTTTTTAAAAATTAAAAAGTAATATTTTTCAAGAGAATTATGAGAATTATTGATGAATTCATATTAAGAATATTATTTATTGAATGAAAAAGTTTAAGATTTTTATAATATTTTTAGGTACAAAAAAAGACAATTAATTGTCTTTTTTTATTATTTAATTTTGATGAATAATAGATAATTGTAATTTAAGAAAAGATATTAAATTCATTATTTCAAGATCATTTAAATAATTTTGTTCTAATTTTTCTAATCTATTGAAAGATTTTAATATTTTTTCTTGTTTTTTTTCAGTATTTAGTTTATTTAACCTATCAATTACTTTAGTAATTTGTTTTTTATATTTTGAAGATACATATGTTCAATCAATATACAATTCAATCAATAGTTTTTCTTGATCCATTAAATTATTTCAATTTTTTTTAATATCTTCTAATCTATTTAACTTATTTAAATAGTCATTATACAATTTATTTATAGTTAAATTATTTATATATTTTTTTTCACTTAATCAAGATTTTTCTACATTTTCATTAACTATGATAAATTTTTCTGTTGTAGATGCTAATCAAGATCATCATCATCATCATAATGATACTCTATTTCATAAAGAAACAACATTATTTATATTTGTGGTGGAACCAGTACTTGTATTTTCAATTAAAACCATACCTGTATTTGTGATAGAACCAGTGCTTGTACTTTCAGAAGAGCTAGTACTTGTACTTTCGGTGGAACCAGTACTTGTATTTTCAATTAAAACTATACCTGTATTTGTGGTGGAACCAGTGCTTGTACTTTCAGAAGAGCTACTACTTGTATTTGTGGTGGAATCAATATTTGTACTTTCTATTAAACCTTGGTAATGATTACCAAAATAAAATCTTAAAATTGAATTTGTAATTACATTAAAATTAAAACATCAATCAATCACATTTAAAACAAATGTAACTGGATATGTTTGAATCCATCATTCTTGATTAACTTCACATAATTTATAACTTCAAATTGGTACTGAATCAAAAGAAAAATATCAATTATCAAAAGTTGTTCAAGTGAAACTATGTCATAATCAATCAATTGATTCAAGATATATTTCCCATCAATTTAATCATAATTCGGTTATATCCCGAAATCATCAAGAATTTTCATCATTAAAATTAAATCAATCTATAGATCAAAATAAATTTTGCTCACTTATTCAGGTTCAATCTTCAGAACCCGTTAAAGAATCTGTACCATTTAAATAACCTAAAAGATATATATCACTTTCATCCAAAACATTTGAAAGTGGAGTATCTTGTTGTAAATCCAAATTATTATCAAATGGCAATATTAAATCTGTATCAAAAGAAACCTCAACATTTGTATCAGCATATAATGAATTGTTAAAAACAAAATTGCTGAATATTAGCATAATAATAAAAACTACACTAATAATTTTTCTACTTATTTTAGGCATAATAATATAATTAGAAAAAATAAAATATAATCAGGAAAAAATAAAACTTTAAAAAATAAAATAAAACTTTAAAAAATAAAATAAAATAAATAAAATATCCATATTGTAAAATATATAAATATTATACTTTTTAGTAAAATATTATTTATTATAAATATTTCATTTATTGAAAAATACTTAATGATTTTTTACTTTTATTAAGTATAATTCATTATATATTTTAATCATTATAAATAATATGCAAGTTTATTTATAAAAATAGTGACAATATATTGTCACCCCTTTTTATACTCTATAAATAAATAAAATCTAAAAATTTATTTTATTTAAATTAATCTATAAAAATAAATAATTATAATATGATTGCATAATAATATAATAAACATATTTTTTAAAATAAAAAATATGTAAAAAAATAATAAGTATAAATTTATACTTATTATTTTTTTATCCTTGCATGCCTAATTTCATATTTGCTGGAATTGCAACTTCTATATATTTTGGATAATCTAATTTTAAATTTTTCATTGTTTCTGTAAAATTTTCCAAAGTAGTATCTTCTTTTATACGAGTATTATATTTTTTTTCTTCTCAAATAGTACTCATAGTATATCACATATAATCATGTCATGGGTATACTTTTGTTTCATCTGGAAGTTGATATAATTTATTCTTTATAGAATTAAACATTTTTTCTGCTGATCATTGTTGAAAGTCAGTTCTACCAGTTTTACGAATTAAAAGTGTATCACCTGTAAAAAGCATATCTTCTACAAGAAAACTTGAACAACCTTCTGTATGCCCAGGAGTTGGAATTATTTTTATATTTATATCACCTACTTTCATAGTTATACAATCTTCTGCAATTATATCTGGATTGGCAATTGATGCTCATTTTCATAATACAATTTTAGCTCATATTTTTTCTCTAATCAATCAGCTTCAAGTTACATGATCAGCATGTATATGTGTATCAAATATATGTGTAAGATTTAATCAAAGTTCAGAAATTAATTGTAAATCTCTATCAACTTTTTCCTTTACGGGATCTATTATTAATGCTTGTTTTGAATTTATATCACCAATTATATAAGTATAAGTCCAAGTTACTTCATCAAATAATTGACGGAATATTAAATTTGTTTTCATTTTAAATTAAATTATTAAATAAATTTTTATTATTTTGCTAAATTAAAAATATCAAGGATTAAATGTATTACTAATTTCAATTATATCAGATTTTTTATCATATAACTGTTTTATACTTCAATCTATATTTGTAACTTTTTTTCATATTGAATCAATCCAATGACAAACATGTCAACTTCTTGTACCTGTTCTACAAAAAATATAAACTGGTTTAGAAAAATCTATATCATTTATTTTAGATTGTATAGATGAAAGAGGTATTAATTTAGCCTTTGGAATTTTTATCATATCCCACTCATTTTTTTCTCTTACATCTATTAATTCAATATCTTCATTATTATGAATCTTTTTTTCTAACTCTAAAAAATCAATTTCTTTATACATACTAGATTATTTACTAAAATAAAATTTATATATAGTCATACTAAATAACATACTTCATAAAAATGATAATATATAAGGATCAAAAAATATTATGCTTGCTATAACAGGTCAAGGACATAATCATCAAAGTCACCAACCTATCCCAAAAATAATTGATCATAAAATAAGTTTATTATCTATAACTCATTTCTTTTCCCAAGGAAAATGCCATTTATCAGCAAAGTGTGGTTTATCTTTTTTTGATATAAAATAATGTCATACCATAGATATTAAAACCGATCAAATCATTACAAATAAAAGAGTAGGATCCCACTTTCAAGTTATATCTAAAAATCACTTAACTCTATCAGGAGAAGTCATATCAGAAAGCATAAGAGCAAATCAAAATACTATTCAAGATGATAACGATAAAACATTTGTAATCTTTTTCATATTAAAAATTATTAAGTATAAATACAGTAATCATTCAACTAATTACAAATAAAATCGTAGATAAAATAGAACGAAAAGATAAACGCCCCATTCAACAAACAGCATGTCAACTAGTACATCAGTTTGCCATACTAGTTCATATTCATACTAAAATTCAAGAAATAATAGTAATTAAAAAAGAAGGATTTGTATTTTTAATATTATATTCTGGATTAATTAATACAAAGATGATTCATCAAATAATTATTCATAATAGAAAAATTATTCTCCACTTACTATCTTTTTCAGTTTTTGGTAAAATTCATTTCAAAATTCAAGAAATTCATAAGACCCTACCAAGTAATCATGAAAAAACTAAAGCTGTAAGTCATATCAATATACCTCAAACTAAGGCATTTATAAAAATTTCATTCATAAGTTATTTAAATTATTTTTTACTTAATATCATTATTACCTTTTAATATAAAGAATATTTTTTTAACAATCTTCTTTACAATAAATATCAGATAGTGATTCTAATAATTTTTTCACATTTTCATCACATATACTATAAGAAACATGTAATCATTTTTTTTCTCATTTTAAAATTCATTCATCTTTCATTTTTCATAAAAATTGTGATAATTGTGATTGAGATAATGAACATAGTTTTTCCAATTCTCAAACTGTTTTTTCTCAATCAGATAATTTACAAAGTATTAAAAGTCTTTTAGGATGAGCTAACATTTTTAATATTTCAGCTATTTTTTCAGATTTTAACTCTAAGTTTTGTATATCTTCCATATATTTAAATTATTATATAGTATTTATATTACATTTTTGTAATATAAATACTATATTATAGAAATCTAATATAAAGTCAAATTTTTTTATAATTAACTTTTACTTGATGAACTATTTGGATATAATAAATAAAATAATATTATAAAATAAATAAATGCTACACGAAATAATTAATAAAGTAATTTTACAACACTCTGATTTTACATATGAGGAGGTTCAAGAATTATGTGAAGATTTTTTAACTAAACAAGATAATAAAATAAAAAAAGAAACAAAATTAAAGAGATTAAATAAATATTTAGAAAAAGAATTTGAATTAAATGAACTAGAAACAAAAAAAGAAATAAATAAAGAATATAATCTACAGTCAATTCCAAAATATTTATTTATAGGTAAATCTCAAATAGTTTCTAGCTTAATAACTATAAAAAATTTAACTAAAAATATAGAAAAAACAGAATTATTTTATAATACAAATTTTAAAATAAATAATAATGAAAAAATAGCACTTATTTGAAAAAATGGTTGTGGAAAAACAACTCTTTTAAAGATAATTATATGAATGGAGGAAATAAATGATGGTACTATTGAATTAGCTTCTGGACTTAAAATTTGATATTTATCACAAGATTTATTTTGGAAATCAAAAAAAAATACATTAAAACAAGAAATGCTTGAAACTTTTCCAGAAATAAATGAAAAAATATATAAATTAAAAAAAATAAAAGATAATAAAGAAAATTGGGAAGAAATAGAAAAATTAAATAAAGAATTAATAGAAATTGATTGATTTAAAAAACATTTATTACAACTAGAAATATTGAAATATTTTTGATTTACAGAGGAACAAATGGAACTAAATGTACTAAAATTATCATGATGAGAACAAACAAAAGTACAAATAGCAAAATTTTTAATTCAAGAAGTAGATATTTTAATTCTAGATGAGCCTACAAATCATTTAGACATAAATGGAATAATATTTTTAGAAAATTTTTGTAAAAATTGGAAAAAATCTATATTATCAATTTCTCATGATATAAGTTTTATAAATAATACTTCTACAAAGATTGTTGAAGTTTCATGAAAAAAAATCAATAATTATCCAGGTAATTATGAACAATATTTAATAGAAAAAGAAGCAAATTTTGATAAGCAAAATAAAGATTATATAGATCAACAAAAAGAAATAGAAAAACAAACAAGTTATATAAATAAATTTAGAGCAAATAGTGCAAAAGCATCAAGTGTACAGAGTAGAATAAAAGCATTAAATAAAATAGAAATCCTTGATAAACCTGAAAATGAAACAAAAGTAAAATCTATACAGATTCATTTAGAAAAAAGACTTCCAGAAATTATTATAAAACTAAAAAACATAGAAGTATGATATTCTTCTCCTATAATAAAATTACCTGAATATATAGAAGTTTATAAAAATGATAAAATTTGAATAATTGGTAAAAATTGAGCTGGAAAATCTACATTTTTAAAAACTATTTTATGAGAAATAAAAGCTCTAAATTGAAATATAGATATAAATGAACATATTACAATTGGTTCATATTCTCAAGTTTTAGAAAATTTGGATATAGAATCTAATATATTAGATGAATTAAAAAAAGATTTTAATAATGAAAAATTAATTCGTACTATTTTATGAGGTTTATTGATTACATGAGATAAAGTAGAACAATTAATAAAAACTCTTTCTGGTTGAGAACGAGCAAAAGTAGCACTTACAAAAATGTTACTTGTAAAACCTCATATTATTGTTATGGATGAACCTACAAATCATTTAGATATACATTCAAAAGAAGTTATTAAAAATATGCTAGAATGATTTCAAGGTACTACTATTATAGTTTCGCATGATAGAAATTTACTTCAATCAATTTCAAATAAAGTATGGCTTATTCAAGATTGAAATTTAATTACTTATAATGAACCTGAAATTTGATTTAGTAAAATATTTGGGTAAAAAATCAAATTTATAAAAAGATATATAAATNNATTTATATATCTTTTTATAAATTTGTATTTTAAAATGAGCTAATACCCATAATATTATTACTATAGTCATAGTAGTATATATTTTAAAAGGAAAATATAATCATGCTACTATTCAACCACATATAAAATAAATATAACTAGTTCTTTGTATTCTTTTCCACCATATTCAAAGTTTTCTTTGAGAAATATCATTTGAAGTAACAAGTAGCAAAATAGCTGTAATTTCACTTAATCTAGCTATTATTTCTATATTAAATCACCATTTAATAAGTTTAAAGTAATTAATAAGATAATCCGGTTTAATAATAAAATTTCAAAATAGATTTGTAACTATTATAGATGCCGATAATATTCAAAATGATCTTCTTAAAGGTAATAATTTAGTAAATAATCATATTTTTGGAAATAAATCAGCTAAAGGTCTTATAATCATTACAAAAAATACACTCCACCGACTTACATCAAATAAAAATCACATAAAATTTGATATAAATAAAAAATTTCAATATAAATTATTATTTATAGCATTATAATACCAAGTAATAGGAATAATAAATAATGAAAAAATAATAACAATCCAAGATAATAAATATAATCATGGTATATTTCATTCAAAAAATATATCTTTAAATAAACCTTTATACTCTCTAGAAATAGAAAAACTTTCATTAAATATTAAATCAACAAAATGCCCTCTATCAATTAAAATATTTTTTACTGAATTAACCATTTCTGGATTACCACAAATATAAACTTCGTCATTTACTCATACTTCATTTAAATTATCTGTAACTCTTCATTTTTCTCATTTATATGAAATTGAAGGTTTTGACACTTTTATTATTACTTTTGTATTTTGAAATTGTTCTAATATATCTTTATAATAAATATCGTTTTCGTTTCTAACTCAAAATATAACTGTTTTTTCTATTTCTTTTGGACTAGCCTCCAACATAGCAATAATTGGTGCTAATCAAGTTCAAGTAGCTATAAATATTTTTTTATTATTAGTATTTTGTAAATAAAAATTTCAGATAGGTCATAAAAATTGTATATTTTTTCAAATTTTTATTTTTTTCAAAAAAGTTGATCATCTTCATTTTTTTAATATTTTTACAGTTAAAGTAAATTTATTATCATTAATTTTAGCTATTGAATAAGAACGAGAAAATTTTCATATTAAATCATTTCCTTGTAAAATAATATATTGTCATGGTTTAAATGATATTTTTTTTGTTTTAAAAACAAGCTCTAAAGTATCTTTTGTTAAATATTGTTTTTCTAATAATGTAGCTTTTTTGAATGAAATATTTATATTTCATTCTTTTTCTACTTTTATAACATTTACAGGACACATAAGTTCAGCTTGAATTATATCAAATTCTTTTCATTCATAATCATTTGATATAACTTTTGATTTTGGATCTACCTTAAAAATACCTGGACATACTAATTCACAATTTCTACAACTTATACATCAAGGTATAATTTTTACTTTTTTTATCATATATTTTAATTATTTCTATAAAAATTATTAAACTGATAATCTCTTTTTGGTATTTCTAAATAATCTACTAAATAGGTAGCAATTTCTGAAAATATTTTCGCCGAAGTAGATCAACCATAAACACTAGATCTAGGTCTTTCAAGTGTAACTACCATAGTAAATTTTGGATCTTCAATTGGTCAAAATCAAGCAAATGATCAAATAGTAGATGCTGGTCAAGTTTCATATTTTCATCTATAAGGTATTTGTGCTGTTCAAGATTTTAAAGCAAATTTATAATTATCAACTGATCATAATTCTCAAACTCATTGAAAACTATGTGTACCATCATACATTAACTCTCTCATCAACATAGAAGTAGATTCTTTTATAACTCTTCTTTGTTTTTCAGTTTTAAAATTCTCTTCTCTTCAATCTGGATAAATAATTTTATCAACAATTCTAGGTTTAATATATATTCAACCATTTGCTAAAACATTATATGCTGTTGCTATTTGTAATTGAGTTACTGACATTCATAATCAATAACTACGAGTAAATAATCATGCAACTGACCAATTTTCCCAAGAATCTAATTTAGAATTAATCTCTCAAGATAATTCTATTCAAGTATGTAATCAAATTCAAAAATCTTCCAAATATTGATGAAGTAAAACCCTTCAAACCCTTTGAACTATTCTTATCATTCAAACATTACAAGACCAATTAAGTGCATGTCAAAAAGTATGATATCATAAACATTGTTTTGCTACATTAGAAATCGTAAAATTATCAATTTTAACTGATCAATCATCTTGATACATAGAATTTTTTGTTATTTCTCAAGTATCTAATCAAATAGCAACTGTAATTGGTTTTATAATAGAACCTGGTTCAAATAATGAGGTAATTACATCATTTTGATAAGCTCAAGCTCAATATCAATTTTTATATTTATATTTTACTAAAGCTATATCTCAAAGCTCTTCTCTTGTAGCTTCTCTTAATAATATTTCTTTTGAATCATAAATCATCTTTTTTCATAATTCAGTATCTTCAACAAATATAGGATATCATAATAAATCTATTGAAGGATTTGGATATTCCAAATATTTAACTTTTTCAAGCTCATATACATCTCAAAAATTATTTAGATCATAACTAGGATAACTAGCCATAGCTAAAACTGCTCAATTATTAGGATCCATAACAATAACTCTTCATTTATTAGCCCTATATAATTTAACTCATTTTTCTAATTCTTCTTCTACTTTTTTTTGAATATTTCTATCTATAGTTGTAATAATTTGAACTCATTCTCAATATAAATTATCTACACTATAATCGAGAAGATTTATAGTTCTTCATTGTATATCTTTTTTACTATATATTTCTCAATTATTTCACTTAAGTTTATCATCAAAAAATCATTCTAATCAATAATGCCCTTTTCAAGAACTATCTACAAATCATATAACTTGCGAAGCTAAATTTCATTCTGGATAATATCTACTAGGATTAGCATTAAGTATTATAAATGAAGATATAGAATCTTCTTTAGCTAATATTCATCTTCTAATAGCCTCTTTTTCTTCTTTAATATAATCTCTAACATATTCAGTAGAAGATATAAAAAGTTTATTGAAAATAGGGATATATCTTAAATCTCTTTGTCTGGTTAAAACTTTTAATCTATCTTCTTCTATTGACATAATATCAGAAAGAGATTTTATAGTTATATCATCATTACTAAAATTTTCAGGGTTTACATAAACAAAATTATTTATAATTGATAATCAAGTTAAATTTAAATTTTTTATTTTTTCTGACTGAAAATCATTAAGTTCTCTATCTATCATAACACTAGTAACTTTAGTTTCTTTTAATCTAGATACAATCCTCTCTTCTATCAAAGATTTTACAAAAGTTGTACTATTATTGAAATCTGGTATTTCTAAAACTTTTAAATATCTAATTAAATTTTTATAACACTTACTAGAAGAATTTTTTAAACAAGTTTCATTATAAATTATATCTATTAAAAAATGAGCAAGTTTTCATTTATCTCATTCCATTTGAGGATCAATTGCTAAATCATATAAATTTAGTGAAGTTCAAATAATAGTTTCTTTTTTTCCTCAACTATAAATAGTTCACCTATTAACTGGAACTATTACTTTTCATATTTGTTGAGCATCTGCCATTTTTTTATAAAAATCATATTCTAAAAAAGTATAGGAAAATAAAGATTTTATAATTGCTAAAAAAAATATCACAAAAAAAGCCAATATAGTATGGACTCTAGACCATCTTTTTATTATATAATTTAAAAATTTATATTTTTTAAATTTATTTGAATTAGGAAAATTATTAATCATTGTATACTATTTTATATTATTATTATTTTCTGTATTAATAATATAGAAAAAATAGCCTAAATCAAATTTAAAAACAAGTATTTTAATAAGAAAAAAAAGACAATACAAAAAATAAAATAAAAAAAATAGGTATTTATACCTATTTTTTTTATTTTATTCACTTAAGATTATTATTCATTATATAACTTCTAATAAATTGTATAAATCACATAAGTTGTAATATATATGCTATTAATATAATTATAGTTCATATATTTATATTAGTATTAAATTCTAGATTTGAACTATAATTACTATTATAAGACATCCTACTATCTATACTATCTCATAAAACTGAAACACTATTAAGTCATATATTTCATCAACCTCCATTAAGTCATATATTTTCAACTAATTTTTTTCTAATTGATTCACTTTCATAATTATTATAAGTAGAATCATATTTATTTTCCATCTCTTTATATCTATTTAAATCATCTTGTTGTTGTTCGTTCTCAAGAGCTATGTATGAATTAAATTGATTTACGATTCAGTATTTTTCTGAAATAATAGTTTGTACATTTGCAATTTTCATCCAATCATTTTCATTTTTTATGCTTGATAATACATAATTACTTATATATCATCATTGTATTTTTCTAAATAATTCTAGATTTTTATCTATATTTCAAGTATTAGAGTTTTGTAATCATGGTGAATCTATAAAGTTATTATCAGCACATTTAGGTAATTCTAATCAAATAGTTGTAACCATTTCAGTACAATATCATGAATAGTTATTTTCTTTAATATTATAATCACATGTATTACCGTCCATATCAACAACCACTCTTTTACATCATAATTTTATAAGCCTATTTTCTTCTTCTTTCCATTCATTTTCAAATAGATTTTTACAATTATCAAAATCTATTATAGTTTCTTTATTTTCAAATATTTTATCTAATATATAGTCTAAATCAGTTATTTTATTTAGTTCATATATGTTTCAATTTGTTGCTGAAAGTAGGGTATTGAAGTCACTTTTATAGGTCTTTGTTTTGTTTCATATTTTTATAACAGACATCATATTTGAGCCAAGTTTTTCAAATGATCTATTTTTATTTTCTATTTGATTTAGATTGAAACTATCGTCATCAGTTACAAGTATAATTCTTTGATTTTCTATGTTATTGCTTGTTATATAATCAACAACATTATCTATTTCACTATATCCCCAATATGATATTTCATTTAAATTTATAATTTTATTTGTTGTAAAATTGTAAGTGTATAAATCAACATCTTGTAGACTTCATGAATATTTTTTTATCTTATCATATATATTTTTATAATTTTTATTTGCTTTATTTCTATCTACACTAAGTGAATTATCAAAAAATATGTTTATTTTATTTCATAGTTTTATATCTCTTTTTGTTTCTATATTTGATTCTTTTATTTTATTAAATATATCATCTTCTATACAAATATCATTTATAGAGTTCAATAATTCATTATTTATAAGTATTTCATTATATTCTATAGTATGTTCTTTATCTAAATAACTTTCTATATCTTTATTTTCAACTACATCTTCTTTTTTAAGTTGTCATTCATTATATAATTTTGACACTATTCATGATTTATCATCAAATTTTATATTTATCATTTTTAACTTTGGGGAATATACAACTGATTTTTCATCTTTTAAAATAGGTGTTAATATACTAAATTGTACTTTTTGCTTTCAAAAGAAATTACTATCATTTATAGCTGGAATAGGAAAAACTCTTAAATTATATGTATTTAATCATAATTTTTCTATAAGTGCTGGATCTATATTTAATCTTAGACTATCTTCATAAACTCTTCTCGCCGCTTCTCTTGGTGCTATTTGTCAAGGATATTGTAGATTTAATCATAATTTTAAGTCATACACTACAGAATTTACACTAGGTGTTTGAAAATTTATAATTACTTCTTGATTTGTATTTGTTGTATTTGTAAAATTAAATTCATAAGTTGTGTTTAACATAGCTATACTTCAGCTTGAAATTACTTCATTTTTTATTTCTATTAATGATAATATTACATTTGCATTTTTTCAAACATTTGTTAGATTTGTTCATCTAGTATTTGACCAGTTTTTTGATAAATCTAGCTTATCTCAAAAGTATCATTCAGGAGTTGAATCATATAGTATTTTAAAATATGAATTACCTACATTAGTATATTTAGTAAAACTTCTTAAATATGCTTTATCAAGAAACCATATATTTTTAGATTTTTTAAAATTTTCTTCAGAATATCATTCACTCAAGTAGTTATTTGATTTTCATAATTGATGATCATAAAACATATTTTTTATAATTGGTACTAAAAAAATTAAATATAATCAAGCTAAAATCACTATTATATTTTTAATTCATTTTTTAAATATAAGTCTAGAAAATGAGATTTGTTCAAAATAATAATTTAATATGTAAACAGAAAAAACTCAAAATATTATAAAATATGGTTTTAATTCTATTAACTCATAATCAGGAAAAGTGAAAAATAGTCAATATGTATTAATTAGTAATAAAAATAATGCATATATAAAAAATAATCAAAATGTGTATCTAAATGTAAAACTTTTTTTCAAATCAAGTTCTTTTTTAAACAAATTTTTATATAACCAAATAAGAGGAAATAATAGACTTAATGCAAGTATTATAAATAATATTTTTCATCAAAGTGTCAGTCATATCATACTTATGACTGACTCATCGTAATTATTATAATATCTATAAGAACAAGATAAGAATAAGAAAAATATTATAGGATAGTAATAAAAATTAAGTCACTCTTTATAATAGTTTTTATTAAATATGTTTCTAGATTCTAAAATTATTAAAAAACTTTGTGAAAATCAAAAAACTAATAGTATTAAAATTCAAAACTCACCAAGGTTACCAAAAAGTGAATCTAACTCATTTATTAAAATATGCAGTATCGATAAAATCGATCATATAGTAATTAACCAAAATAATAATCAACTAAAAATAACACTTCATTTTCACTCACTTTTGTTTGACTTTAGTTTTTGTAAAAATGATATAATTAAATCTAACATAATTTTTTAAAAATAATAAAATATAAATCGAAACTTACTTCCATTATATTTTATCATTTTTATTTTAAAAAAGCAAAGTTTTTGTCTATTTTTGTTTTATATTCTTCATCAATAATAACATGAAATTCTCATACTCTAGTTAAAAATTGGTTTGGTCGAACTATTTATTTAATTCTAAAACTTTTCACATACATTTATTATCTCACAAACAAACTCACAAATCTTTCATTGGTTTTGTTTCATAAGAAAGTTTTTTTAATTCTTCTCAATTATCTTTTGGTAATTTAAAAAGAGTTTCATCAATAATTCTTCTTTCATAATCTGATAAATAAATAAATTTTAAATTTTCTATTCATTTTTCATTATCAAATGAAAACATTTTTTGATAATCATAAACTTTTTTATCAAATGGTCAGTAATTCCATCTAATATATTCAAAATTTGTAGCTTGTTTGAAATTATTTTTTATTAATTCTAGATCAATAAAATATGGTAATTTCATAAATTGCATTATATCTGGAACATTTTCAAGTTTTGATAATATATAATTATATAATTCAACTGTTTTTCTTGTAATACTATCATAAAATAAATATTCAAATCAAATATTTAAAGCTTTTGATAATTTAGCAATCATTTCAATTCATGGTTCTCAATAAGTTCAACTTTCTAACTCACTTATTTTATTTTGTGGAATCCCTGAAAGTTCTCAAAGTTTGCTTTGAGTTAATCATAAATCCTTTCTTCTTGCATATATTTTTTCTCAAAGAATTATATATCTATAATTTTTTTCTTTATATTCTGCAAATTCTTTTGAATTTATCAATTTTGATAAATCTTTACTTGTAAAGCTCATATTTTCATATATTTAAAAAATAATTTTCTTTCATTTTCAAAGCCTCTTGTATTTTTTCAGAAATTATTTTATCTAATTTATTTTTCTTAGATTTGTTATAATTATCTGAACTATTTCTCCCATCAGGCTTATAATACCAATTTAGAATAATCATAAAATCATTATTTTTATCAATAAAGTAATTAATTCTATATAAATCATTTCAAAATTTTATTTTAATTTCAAATAATTCATTTTCATGTCATTTTAATGGTTTTGCATATGGTGGTTTTGGTGATCAATTATTATTTTATAAATGTTGTAATATTTGCATTATAGAAAATATTTTTTCTTCTATTTGTATTTTTTCAAATAAAGTGAGTAATCTATTTTCTATATCTTCATCATCATAATATTTTATTCTCATATATTATATTCCAAATTTGGTATAAAATCAATTATATTATATACATAAAAATAAAAACACAAGAAGAATTTTATTTTTCTTGTGTTTTCCGTTTATAAACCAAATCTAAAAACTTATCATGATCTCATTCAGATTGTTTTCTTAATTCTCTAAAATGGCATAGTTTTTTTCAAAATTATGGGCTAATAAAGGCTTAATTATCAACTAAATCATTGTTTTATAGTGTTGTTTCAAAAATAAAATTTCATTTTTCTAATAAATTTCATATAATAACTAATGAAACTTGTGATTGAGTTTCTCTTTAAGGTAACACCTTTTTTCTTTA
>DIUG01000015.1 GCA_002422305.1 Patescibacteria group bacterium UBA6164
CAACGATGCACAAAATGTATTATAATTTCTATGATATATTTTAAAATAAAACTTTACTTTTACCTTTTTATTCATATAATCCCGTTATCTGAAAATGTTATTTATAAATAAAATATAGAATATTAATTATTTTATATTTTATTTCATTTATTCATTGTTCATTTATATATTAATTATTAACTATTTTTATGTCATTTAGAAATATAGCAATTATTGCCCATGTTGATCATGGTAAAACTACATTAGTTGATGAACTATTAAAGGCTGATGATAATTTTGATACTAGAGTAGGACTTGAAGTTTGTGCAATGGATTCAAATGCTCAAGAAAAAGAAAGAGGTATTACGATTTACTCAAAAAATACTGGTATTACTTATAAAGGTAATAAAATAAATATTGTTGATACTCCTTGACATGCTGATTTTGGTTCAGAAGTAGAAAGAGTACTTAGAACGGTTGATAGTGTTTGTTTAGTAGTTGATGCTTACGAAGGTCCTATGCCTCAAACAAAGTTTGTACTAAAAAAATCACTTGAATTATGATTACATCCAGTTGTAGTTATTAATAAAATGGATAAACCGTCTGCTAGAGCTGAATGGGTAATTGATCAATTATTTGATTTATTTGTACAATTAGGTGCTACTGATGAACAATTAGAACACTTAAATGAACCAGTTTATGCTATAGCTAGAGAAGGTTTAGCTTGGACTGATGAAAATCCAGAAAGAAAAGATATAAAACCTTTATTAGATTTTGTTCTTAGTAAAGTTCCTGAAGCTCCTAATAATTCGCAAGCTCCTTTTAAAATGCAAATTGCTAACTTAGGTTTTGATAATTTTTTATGAAGACTAGGTATTGGTAGAATATATGAATGAGTAGTAAAAATTGGTCAAGAAGTATTTGTTACTTCAAATGATTGAAAAAAAAGAAAAGGTAAAATTACTGAAATATTAACAAATGAATGATTAATAAAAATAAAAACTAAAGAAGCTTATGCTTGAGATATTATAACAATTGCTGGTATTCCTGATATATTCGTAGGTGAAACTGTTTCTTGAGTGGAAAATGCAGAACCTATGCCTGCAATTACAATTGATGAACCTACTTTAAAAATGGAATTTTTAGTAAATAATTCTCCTTTTGCTGGTAGAGAAGGTAAATTTGTTACTTCTAGACAAATAAGAGATAGATTAGAAAAAGAATTAGAAACAAATGTATGATTAAAAATAGATTTTGATTCTGGTGATAATTATGAAGTAGCTGGTAGATGAGAACTTCATTTATCTGTTCTTATAGAAACTATGAGAAGAGAATGATTTGAATTACAAGTTTGAGCTCCTGTTGTTATAATGCATGAAGAAAATGGAAAAAAAATGGAACCTATTGAAAATGTATCAGTTTCAGTTCCTGCTTGAAATGAATGAGTCGTTATTGCTGAACTAGGTAAAAGAAAAGGTTTAATGTCTAATATGATAGAAAATAATTGAATAGTAAGTTTAGAATTTAGAGTACCTACTAGATGATTATTAGGTTTCAAATCTGAATTTACAACAATGACAAAAGGTGAAGGTTTACTTTCAAGCTCATTTGATTGTTTTGAAGAATATAAAGGTCCTATAGAAAAAAGATCTGTATGATCAATGATTTCTATGGAAAATGGTAAAACAATGGCATATTCTTTATTTAATTTACAAGATAGAGGTACTATATTTGTTCAACCTGCAACTGAAATATATGAATGAATGATTATTTGAGAATCAAATAAAGGTCAAGATTTAAGTGTAAATTCAACTAAAAATAAAAAACTTACAAATGTAAGAGCATCTGGAACGGATGAAGCATTAAAACTTATACCACCTAAAATAATGACTCTTGAAGAAGCTATTGATTATATTTCAGGTGATGAATATGTAGAAGTAACTCCTCTTTCTATAAGATTAAGAAAAAAATTTCTAACTGAAGGTGAGAGAAAAAGAAATAAAAAATAGAAATATTTAAAAATGAAATATATTATACTGAAAAGATTTAAAAAACTTAGTAATCTTCAAGGGGCTAAAGCCACCTTGTTGACAGCTTGTTAACAGAAGGCTTTAGCCTTTTGTCTAAGATTTTAAAGTAATTTTAGTATAAATAAGATAAAGTAAAAACTTTGTCTTATTTTTTTTAAAAAAATACTAAAAAACAGCTCTTTTGTAGAAGAAAAATTAAAAAATAGTTTTAAAAAAAAATGATGAGAAAAATAATAATATAAGTACAATAAAAAATTATTTATTCCAACATTTAACCATTTTTTTTACTTTTACTAATATTTCTAAATATTCTAAGTAATTTTGTGTTTTTCATAATATTTTTAAATCATTAGCTATATTTATAAATATAGTAAGTTTTTCAAGTTTTTGTTCTAAATCTAAAAAATATTTTTTTCTATCTTTAAGTTCGAGATTATTTAAAAATATTATAAGCTCTAATATTTCTATTATTATTTCAGTTATTTTACTTCATATAGTAAATTTATAATTTCTATCAAATTTTGATACATTAAAAAATAAACTCACTGATAAATTGTATACTTCTTTATATACATTTAAATGTTCATATCTTGCCATTTTTTATTATTTTTATATTTTATAATTTGCTCTAAGGACGGACTACAAACCTAGCCGATTTATTACCATTACGATTACCCGTATTATTATTATTCTGATCTCCACAACCATTGTTACCTACGATACGAGCATTTCTACCCCAATTAGAACCTGTAGTATTACCAACAGCTGAAGCTTTGTTTTACTTCTTTTTTCTATCAATACCTATATCCATTGATAATTTAATATTTTATATCAAAAAATATAACTCTTTTTTTAACTATAATAACCCATCCTTGTCCACAGTATGACCTAAAGGCCTAATTCCTTCCCTTAAGTCTAATGGAAGGAGGCTACAAAAAATAGTTTTATAGTGAGTAAAACCCAAATTATAAAAAATAAAAGGTATCTACTACATTCCATAATAGATTTTAACCTAATTTAAGCTTTAAAATTATTTTTAAAGCTTTTTTAAGCTAAAAGTTTCTTCCATTTTATTACATATTCTATAAATTCATAATAACTTTTTTTACTAAAATCTGTTTCTTTAAAATCTAATATAAATTTTTCTTTTATATCCATATCATCAATAAATTCATTTGATGGTATTTTTTTTGCTTTATCTGTTTTCAATAAGGCATCTTTATAATAATTTAATTTTATCTCTTTTATTTTTATACTTGAATAAAATGGTATCTTACAGTTATTTTTAAAATCATATATTTTAAATATTTCTCTATCAATTTCTCATACATTATCTTTTATTTGCTTCAATATTACTGAATTTATTTTATTTTCTTCTACTAATCAAATAAATTTTTCTAATCATTTTTCATGAAATCAACACATTATTCTTTCTCATTTAGTTTTTGGATTAAATATAGTTAATTTTAATCCTAATTTTTCTGAAAAATATATCGCTTGATTATCAAATATTTTATAAAAACATCAAATTTGAACTATTATAACAAAATTTTTATATTTATTTTGTACTTCCCTGTATTTTTTCAATGGCTTTTTATTAGAATCTAAAATACCAAAAATATTATTATTTTGATTTATTTTTAAAAATCATTTATTTTGTTTAAATATTATTGAATTTAATTTACTTAAATATTTTTTTCTCAAATTATAAGTTTTTGCTTGTTTTAATATACCTAAATATGAATTTATACTTGAAACTGTATGATTTGAAATAGACTTATTATTAATTTTTTCTTTAAATAATACTTCTTTCATAGAATTTATATTTCTTTTTCTAGGAAGAATACTCTTTTTAGCTCTTATAACATATCATATAAAATCTATATCATAGTTAATAGGAAAAAATTTTGTCTTATTTTCTGATAATTTTAATTTCAATATATTTTCTAAAAATAGTTCTATTTTTTTTAATTTTTCTTTTAATTCTTCTTTTGTTCAAAGAAGTATAAAATCATCCACATATCTATAATAATAATCTGTTTTTAAATCTCTTTTTATATAATTATCTAGTTCATTTAAATATATATTTGCAAAAAACTGACTTGTTAAATTTCATATTGGTAAACCTTTATCTTTGGGTCTATCAAAAAGACTTTTTGATTTTGGAACCATTTTATACAAAGATTTTTTTCATCTTTTTTCTACATTTTTAACAGGATCATTATATATAATTTGTTTTATAAGATATCTAAGAATTAAATAATTTTTAAAGTTTTTTTGGGTTATATGTTTTTTTACTAGACTATACAAAATATTTTTATCTATATTCATAAAAAATCATTTCAAATCTAATTGTAAATAATAATTATCATTATCTACTTTTTGTAAATCTCTAAACAATGTTTTTATTCATAACAAAGCTCATTTTCATATTCTACAACTAAAAATATTTTTATAAAATCTTTTTTCAAAATAAGGTTCTAATTCTTTAACAACTAAATGATGTACTATTCTATCTCTAAGTTTTGAAGCAAATATTTCTCTTATTTTTGGTTTATAAGCTATAAAACAATAACTATTTCATAATTTATATGTTTTTTCATTTACTTCATCAAGTAATTTAATTAAATCTGTTTTTTTATATTTTAAATCATATTCCAAAAAATCTTTAGAAGATTTTTTATTTTTTATACAATCTAAATAAGCCTCATACAATTCTTCAATTGTAAATTTTTCCATATATATTGAATTAATTTTATTAACCCTAACTTGTCCACAGGATGACCTAAAGGCCTAATTCTTTGCAACATTTTTTTAGGTAGAAATTTTAATAACCCTAACTTGAATTCTTTCCCTTAAACCTAAGGGAAAGAGGCTACAATTTTATTTAATACAATTTTAATATCTTTTTTTATTTCATAATTATTAATTCTTATTACTTTGAATCACTTATTTTTTAATAATTTTTCTTTTTCTAGATCAAGTAAATAAATTTCTATAACTATTTTTTTTATTTTTTATTTTATCCCAAATTATTTTTTCTGATTCAGTCATATTTTTTCTCAATTTTCTAGAAATTTCTTTTATTACATCGGGTATAACTCAAGTCATATTTATTAAATTATTATTATTTTTGAGCCTCCTTCCCTTAGACTTAAGGGAAGGAATT
>DIUG01000062.1 GCA_002422305.1 Patescibacteria group bacterium UBA6164
ACATAATAATTGATACTGAGAGTGATTAAATTCTAGGATTTGAAAAATTATAAGAGATAGTAAAGGTTTTACAAATAATGATTATATGATTTTTAGGTTAATTACTGCTTTGTAATTTAACTTATTTTTAGGTCCACAGATTTTAGGTCAATACCGATAAACATGTTATTTTAACTACTTTAAATGATAAAAAAGATCAAATAAATAAAGAAAAATTGGATATAATACAATGAGATGTTTTTAGTTCTTATGTAGAAATAATTTGAAATATAAATATAAAAAATCTAAATATAGAAAAAAAATTGTTACTAAAAGTTTGAGCAAGAGTTATGCTTACAAAAAATGATACAAATAAAGTATTTGTAAATGGTACTTTATGAAATATTAAAAGCATTAAAGATGGTATAATAGAGATTATAACTGATGAAAATATCATTATTTCTATATCAAAAGAAAGTTGAATATCAGAAATATATGAATTTATTTATGATCAAACTCTATGAAAGATTAGAAGAAGAATAAAATGAAAAATAATACAATATCCGATTAGACTTGCATGGGCTATGACTATTCATAAATCACAATGACTTACTTATGACAAAGTGTCAATCAATTTTTGAGAATGATGTTTTGCAGAATGACAAACATATGTTGCTCTTAGTAGATGTAGAAGTTTTAAATGAATACATTTTCAAAATGAATTGACTCCAAAATCTATAATAATAAATGAAAAAGTAAATGATTTTTTTAAAAATAATATAGATAAAAATAATTCTATCAATTTTTGAAAATTATGAATAAAAATTGATGATTGGAGGATTAAATCTATGTTTGAAAATAAATGATGAATAGATTATTTTACATGAGCAAAATCTATAATAAAAAAAATAAATAGTGAGTGATGAAAGGCTTTTATAGTATGATGATTTTGTAGAAATAGAATTTTAAATATTTCAATTCCTACTGATATAGATATTTCAACTGATTTTATACCTGAAAATATAGAAAAATATTTTACAGTTGTAAATAGAATTTGAGAAGATTTTTGAGTTTTGATTATAAAAGAATTTTGATATACTTATGAAATATCAACTTTTAGAAAAGATATAACAAAACATCAAGTAGAGTTTATAAAAAAATTTAGTGAAGATGCAAATAGAAGAGATTTTACTATAAATGCTATTTATCTAGATCCTATTTTAGATAAATACCAGATTTTTAACAAAAAAATATGAATAAATAGATATAGTATACAAGATTGAATAGAAGATTTAAAAAATAAAATAATAAGATTTATTTGAAATCCAGAAAAAAGGATAAAAGAAGATCCTTTGAGATTAATAAGATATATAAGATTTAAATCACAATTTGATTTATCTGATGCTTATGATGAACAATTTGATATAGTAAAAAATAATTTTAAACTAATAAAAAAAATACCTTTTGAAAGGATAAAAGTAGAGATTGAAAAGATATTTTCATGAAATGGAACTATAAAAGCATTGAAAATGCTTAAAGAATTATGATTTTTTGCTTTATTTATTCCTGAAATAGATAATCTTGATAAATGTCCTTGATGAGCAAAATATCACTTAGAATGAGATGTTTGGGTACATACATTGATGATTATAGAAAATTTAAAAAGTAGATGAATAATAGATCCAGATATATATTGGGCTTCCCTATTTCATGATACTTGAAAATTGGATACATATAAGCAAAAAGATGATTGAACAATTAGTTATATATGACATGAAGATTTATCAGAAAAGATATTTATGTCATATAGAAAAGATTTAAAATTTACAAAAAATCAAATAGATAAAATAGGCTTTATAATAAAAAATCACTTACTTTTTGGTAGAATACTTGATATGAAGCAACTAAAAGCTAGAAAGTTATTTTTACATGAGTATTGGAACGATTTTTTTGTATTTTGTAGTGCAGATAATTTATGAAGAATTCCAGCACAACAAGATATAACAGAAAAAATAATTGTTTTATATGATGATTTTATGGGAAAATATGATGAGAGTAAATTGTTTACTTGAGAAGATATAATGGAAAAATATCCAGAATTGAATTGAAGAGAAATTTGAGATAGGTTAAAGGAGTTAAATGATAATATAATTGCGAATATGTAAAAAAAACAACTTAATTTTTATTTAAGTTGTTTTTTGTGATTCTATTTTTATTTTTTCTAAACTATTAAAAAAATAATTTGAAATTACTTCTTGTTTTTTAACTAATGTATCATTTTTATTATAATCATTAATAATTTTAAAAGTATCATCATAACTTAAGTTTGATAGATGAGCAATATCATTTCTTAAATTATTTAATATTTTAATATCATTTTTAAAATTTGATAATAAATTTTTAATATTTTCTTCATCTTTTTCTGTTTTTAAATATTCTTCATCAGGAATATTTGTAATATATTGAAAATTATCTTTCTTTTCAATATTATCATCTAATACAAAATGTATACTTCATTCTACATATTGCCTAATATCTTTTTTAAAAGTATTATTTTCTCAATTAGGGTGTTTAAATTTTTTATATACAATTTTTTTAAATATAAAAAATTGTATAATATCTACTACAAATTCTCTAAAAAATAAAAATTCTTCACTTATCCTTTTTTTGTCATGATAAAATTTTAAACAAGAAAAATAAAATTCTAAATCATTTTTTTCTTCGTATTTTTCTTTTGAGTTTGAAAAATATATTAATAATTCATTTTTTATTTTATTAAATATTGGCGAATAAATATTATTATCAATATCTTTAATTTTTTCTAATTTATTTATAATTTCACTGAAACTACTTTTTCTAAGTCATAATAACTTTAATTGCATATCAATTTCTAATAATTTTTCTATCAATTCGTTTATTTTTTCATCTTTTATCTCTATTTTATTAAATCAACTTAAATCTCATAATTCAATAAATCTATTCGTTGCTTCAACTAATTTACTAGTAAAATTAAAATCTATATTTTGAGTAAATATTGATTTTTCTCATTTTTCTAGTTCGTTTATAACATCAATAAAACTAGTATCAGTTATTCAATTTTTAATATTTAAATATCATAATAATCAATTTGATAAATCCATCAACTCCTCACTATCTTCATAAATATACTTTATATCCCAACCATTAACCATTGCATATAAACTAGCATATGGAATTAAAGCCTTATATCCTCATACAGGACACATAATAGTTTTATTTCAATTTGATTTTATTCCTTCTAATTTTGTATAAAAATCAGGAATTGCTTTAGATTTGAATATTTTATTAGCTTTTTTATCCTCTCATATTCATCTATTTTTCACTATAAATCAATCTATTAATTTTGTTTCAATATTATTAAACCCTTCTTTTTTTAATTTATCTTGTATTATAAATGCTAACCTTTTTCATATTTCAGTTTGAGAATAAAATAAATAAATACTATCTTTTTTTTCAAAAAATCATTTTTCTTCTAATACAAAAACTGATTTTATTTCTGCACAAATTTGTTTTAATGAATTACTTTTTAAATATTCATTAATTTTATTTTCTATATCTAGACTTTGATCAGATTTTTCTTCTTTTTCTAATGTTTCTAGAACATTTTCTTCATCTTTATTAAAATTTATTCAATATTTTTTCAAATTTGAAATAAGACTTGTTCAACAAGTAATTATTATATTTTTCATATTTTTATATATTAGGATTTATCATTCTCAAATAATCTTCTAAATTTTGATTTATAGTATCTGACATAAAAATTATAAAATCATCTTTTGTTTTGTATGAGCTTAAACTAGATATATAATCACCTCTTCTGATATTTGGTATAATAATCATTGGAAATCATTTTTTCATCAAAATCATATTTAAAACAAGTCTTATAGTTCTACCATTTCAGTCAACAAAAGGATGAATTTTTGCAAAATCATAGTGAAAATTTGAAACAAGTATTACTGGATCTATTTTATCTTTATCATTGTTATAATTATCTATCAATTCTGTCATAAGTATTGGTACTTTTTCATATCTTGGTGGTATTTTTGTATCTCATGATATATAGTTTTGTATTCTTCTATATATTCAAGCATTTTCATCATCTATATTTTTTAATACTTCTCTATGAATTTTTAAGATTAAATCTTCTGTTAAATCATCATCTGTTTCTAAAAAATTATATAGTATATTTAATAATTCCTTGTGATTTAATACTTCATTTTGTTCTCTGATTGTTTTTCATCAAACTGTTATCCCATCTTCAAGTAAAAGTTTTGTTTCTCATATAGTAAAACTATTTCACTCAATAGCATTTGATTCACATACAAACATCACTCAAAGAGATTTTCTAAGTTCATTTAATTCTCACTTAGAAAGAGGTCTACTATTTTTTAGTATCTCTAAATTTTTATTTATGTTATCTAATATCTTATCTAAATCCATATATGTTTTTTAAAATTCTAAAGTAAATCAATAAGAATAGTGATAAATATTTTCTCTATTTATGGCTGAATTATCTAACATTTTTCATACATATCATTCATAATTTTTTCATTTCTCAAAAGTTGCTCATTCCCCTATCATTATCATAGGTTTTTTATAAAAATTCTGTCACTCACTACTAAACTCTTCTCACATTTTTGGAAATTTTGTTAATATTTTATAATTTCATTTTGTGGAATCTTTTTCACTAGGGATAAATGATGATAAAGTTAGTAAATATTTATCTTTTTCTAATCAAAAACTTTTTTCTTGAAATTTATTAATTATTTCAAACAATCATTTTCAGTTTGATTTTTTCTTTCAAAATCAATATAGATTAAAAATGTTTTCTATCAATGCAAAAATATTTAATTCTTTTCAATTAATATTATAATTTTCTAGATTTTTCTTAGAAATATTTTTTAATAATAATCTAAACTCTCTTGTTGAATATTTAGAACTTTGAGAATATATTCAATTGTCACTAGTTGTTCAAGTATTTCTATTTATATTATTTTTATTTTCAATTGTTTCATCAAAATAAGAACTTTTTTTGTATCAAAAATCATATTTATTTATATTATAATTATTTCATAAAATATAATTTCTAATATCATTTATATTATTTTCATTAACTCAATCTAAATTTGAAATCTCTGCTAATGATTTTTCACTTATATAATCTATTTTTTTATAATGTTTAACTTTTTCATGGTTTTCTTTATTTCAAAATGTTAATAAGTCAAAATCAAAACAAGGTTTATTTACCTCTTCAACTGGCAAAAAATCACTAATAGTAAAAATAGGTTTTATAGCCATTTCTTTTAGAAACTCTTCCAAAACTTCTTTTCAAAACTCATACTTAATTTGCCAACAAAGATGACCAAAAATAGTATCAGCTGTTAAATCTGATATCCATGGTGAAAGAGGTTTTAATTTTAGTTCATATATTTGGTATGACATAATATTTAAAATGTTAGTTTTATAAATCAAAGATTATCTAGATCAATATTCCAATTTGTTCTTGCTATCATCTCATCTGAAATTAAGTGTTTAACATCCATTCATGCAATTGAATTATGTTGTCATAGATTATCTTTTTTATGATTCCATTCATTATGTATAGAACAATATTTAGGATGTTTTTCATTTCATTCAAAACTTTTAAACCAAAATCATCATCAAAATCAAATATTTAATATACATTGATTTTTATCTAAATTATTTAAATTAGATAAAATTTTATTAAATGAATCATTTACTGAATTTAATTTTATTTGTTTTTTTTCACTTTTAGAATCTAGTCTTCATCTTGTATCTTTTATATTTATATCTGGATGTTTTAATAATTCATTTATTTCGTTTATATATTTATTTATTTTATTTTTTAAATATTCATTAGATTTACTAATAATAATATCTCTTGAAATATCTATTTTATTTAATTTAGATTCATCTAAAAAATCTTTTATTAATATTTCAGTATTAAGTTTATCTCAAATTTTTAAAAATTCTGCATAGATTCAATCTCAATTATTAGACTGTCTAACTAACTTTCATATTTCTACTCATTTTTCAGTAAATTCACTATCTCTTACTATTAATTTTTTGAAAGGATCTTTTTCAGTAGATGTATTTTCTATTTCTTTATTTGTTAAAACTGTTCTAATAGCTCATTTTATACTACTTCAAGGGATATATACTCTTCAAATTGATTTTATAAAACTTTTTATTTCTAATTGTGATAATTGATTTGTAAATTCTGCTTCTTTTTTTTCTTGTGTTTTTCAATAACTTTGTTTAGGTTTTCATAATATCTTATCTTTCCAATTATTATAAAAACTATTTTTAATTTCAATTTTCTCCTTTGATATGTCTAAAAAATTATTTCTATATTTATTTTTTTCTAATTCTAATTTTTTATAAATAAAATTTCTTATTTCAAATGTATCATTTCATAATAAAAATAAACTTTCTAATTCTTTTTTATCTTTTTCATCTAGTATATTTTTAAAATCAATTATTTTATATTTATATAAGTATGATTTATGCTTTATATCTTTTCAATCATATGTTTGATTATATGGTGCTTTTAATTCCTCTTGATAACAAAAATAATCTATTCAAGAAATATTATTTCAATCTCAAATATGAACTGGTGTTAATATTTCTATTTCTACATTATATGAATCATTCATATTACTAATTTATGTAATAAAATATTAATTATCATTTTTAATTTCTTCTATAAAATTTATTTCTATTTCTCAACTTCATCTACTACCTTGTCATCATAAAAAATCATTTTCTATTAAATCTTTAAGTTTTTTTAGATTTATTCAAAATTTATCATTTAAAATTTCTTCTTCTGAATTTTTTGACCATTGTTTTAATATTTCTTTTTTATCAAAAAGTCTAACTATTAATTTTCATTCAAAAATAGTTCATGCTGGAACTCTTTCTAATGGTCTAGGTCATGATTTAGAAGCTGTTCATGTAAACCTATCTATACTTACTTCCATTTTTTCTTCATAAATATTTTCTCATGATTTTCTATTTTCTTCTAATTCTTTTTTCCCATAATATCATTTTTCAACTTCTGTTTCTTTTAATTTTAAATCTCTAAATATAAATCTAGTAGGTCAAAGATTATCTAAATTTCTTTTTTCATCTCATGCTTTACCAAAGAACATAGATACTTCATCATAAGATTCTCAATCAAAAGTTTTTAATCAATCTTTTCATTTATTTAATTCTTTTTCTCATAGAGAAATTTCATATAAACTTCTTAATTTTCATTTTAAGCTACTTGCTGGTATATAAGGAAATCAATCTCTATCTTTTATAACTGGTTGATCCATTCATCCTATTTCTATTTTTGCATTACCTGAACCTATATGTAATCCTGTTTTTGTAATTATTTGTATATTATAAACTAAAGTTTTCATATTTTATATGTTTATTAAATAAATTATTTATCACTTAAAACTCACTTCGCATAAGCTACTACTGTTTCAAAATGTTTTTTAAAAACTCTAAAATTTTCTACTTCTTTTCATTTCTTTTCGTCAAAAATCATATCTATATTTATTCTAAGAAAATCAACAAATTCTCTTGGTACTATATTTTTTCTACCATTATCATAATTTGCTTTTGCAAGTATCATATAAAACTCTGTTTTAAGATTTTCTCATTCTAATTTACTTTGATATAAAGAATTAATCATATCATAGTATTGTCTAAGTTTTGTGGATGTAATTTTAGATTTGTTTTTTCAGTAGTCACCCTTTTCTAAAAAATAATCATTTATTATTATCTGTGGTACTTCATTGAAATATTTTGAATCATATTCTCATTTATCATTTTTATATGTAAATCTTTTATAAAGTTCTATCATTTTTCAATATTTAGTGAGTAAAATATTATATCTTTCTTCTGATTTTCGTATTAATTCTTTTTCTTCAACTTCTTCTTTACTTATTAATCATGCTTTTGCAAAAGCATTTGTAAATGCATTTCCCATAATAATAATTTTAAAAAATATAATAATTAACCCCTTAACTTATAAAGTACATAACTCATCATAACAAACAATTTTTCTCAAGAATTTTTATCAAATAAATCATTATTTCAACTCAAACTTCCAAACTTTTCATCCATATTATGTAATATCATTCAATTTATATAACTTCTAAAATCATCTTTTAAATCATTTCAATTTTTTGTTGTATAATTCCTTCATAACATATAAAATAACTCGGCTTTCCATAAACCATATTCGAAATAATCTTTTTCATTTCAATTCTCATCAACTCATTTATTTTCATCTAATATAATCTTTTTTGCTATATCTAGTAAAAATCTAAGAGTTCAAGTTGAAATAATATTTTTTTCTTTATCTAAAATACTATATTTTTCTACAAACTTATTTGTTTCATTAAAAAGTTTACCAAAATCATCATTTCAAATAACTTTTCAAAATATATTTATATTATTTTTATTATTTTTCGTCTTAGCTTCATCTAGCAAATTATTAGTTTGTTTAACAACTGTAAAAAATGTATCATGAGGTCAAAATAGATTTATCGCTCAACAAAATGTAATATTTTGTTTTTTCTCTAATAAACTTTGTATTTCATCATTATTTGTAAATTCTTTAAATTTATTTTGTAAATCTATATAAAACTGTATAATCTCATCCCATTTTCATAAAATCAAAAAATCATCTCATCAAGCATATACTGTATAAATATCTTTATTTCAAATAATTTCATATAACTTTTTATTCCAAAAATCATCTATTTTTTCAGAAAGTAATTTATAATTTTCTTTATAATTATTTTCATTTAATCAAAACATAAATAACTTTCACAAATTATCTATATCTCATTTCAAACAAGCTAATTTATTAGAATTTCATTTTCAAGCAATTTCTTCAAATGATTTTATTTTTTCTCAATCTTTATTTTTTGGTAAATATTTTTTATACTTTTCTTCTAATTTTATTTTTTCTTTTTCAAAAATAGTTATCTCTTTTTTTCATCACTCATTTCAAGCAATAAAGTTTGAAATAATTATATCATTTGCTGTATTTTGTCAGATTCATTCTAATCATTCCTCGATTAATATGTCATCTATATAACTATCAAGTCATTTTTTTACTTTTATCAAATCTCATCTACTAAATCTACAAACACTTTCTGTTCATCTAATACTTTCTCATTTATCATTTTTTTCTTCTATTACAAATATATCACTATTCCATTTTCAACTTTCTATAAATATACTTGAAAAAGTCTTGTTTTTATTTTTTTCTAAATCTTCAAATGCTTTATTTAAACTTATTTTAAAATCATTTTCATCATAATCTGAAACTCAAAATATTATTTTTAATTCACCATAAAACTGATTTAAAAGTTTTAATTCTAAATCTTTTTTAAAGTTATCAAATTTATCTTTATTAAAATCATTACAATATATAATAAATTTTCATCAACTTATTATATAATCATCACAATTTCACAGTGCATTTTTTAAATCTACTTTTACTTTTTCTAAAAGTAATTCGATAAAAGTACTTCTTCCCTTTAGTCTCTTAGTAGCAGATTTATTTTTTTGTATGTTATATAAATACCCTTGTATTCCTGAAAAATCACAAACAATTATTTCTTTATTCATAAAATAAATTATTACTTACTAAAATAAACTCATATTTGCCCCAATCATAATCTATTACCTGTTCATATTCATACCAATTTGGATAAATGTAAAGCTCTATATAATAATATTTTTATATCTTTATCTATAGAACCAAGTATTTCATATTTCACTTTTCCTACTAATCATGCTTTGTTATTTCACTTAACTCGTACTAATCTAGTACAGATATCAAAACTTACTACAATTACATTATTTTTAATTATTTGTTTGATTAAATCTATATCTAAATTGTATCAATATATTTTACTATATTTTCTAATTATAGATAATAAAAACACTTCTGGAATTGGTAATAATTGATTAATATCAACTCAATTTATTTCTTTTTTTATGATCGTTGGTGATTTAAATGAGATTTCAATTTTTTTATAATCATTATAAATAGTAGTGTCATTATCAAAAATATTGAAATTGAAATCCAGTCATAATATATTAAATATTTTTCAATTTAAATTTATTTCTTTTTTGTTTTGGATAATACTTATAATGTGATTAAAATTATCTTTTCAAATAATTGAAATACTAATAGAAAAATTATCATCATTTGATTTATTAATATTTGAAATAGATAATATAGAATCTTTTAGTTCTTTATTATCTCAAATGATATTTAAAACACTTCCTAATATACTATAATAATTATTTTTTATATAATTATTATCTATTTCGATTATTATTTTAATAGAATATATCATAGTATTTTGTAAATTATATTATTAATAGTATATGATAAAAAAATATAATACAAATATATTTTCTATTTTTATATTCTTCTTCCATTTCATTCCACTTATTGTTCAAAGCTGAAACAAGTGAATCTTTTGATTCTTTTGTAATTTCTTTTGTTTTATTATAGTCTTCAACATCTAAATATTGTTGGACTAAATATTTTTAACTCCAACAATATTTAGATTATGCCACAAAAACCACCTTGTGGTTCTTAAAACTTGCCTTCAAGAAACTT
>DIUG01000033.1 GCA_002422305.1 Patescibacteria group bacterium UBA6164
AAAATGTTTTGACATACTACCATATATAAAAAAGACAGAGTATGACAAAAACTAAATATATAAAATATTATATTTATGGCTTATTATAAAGATAATTAACTAATTTTAAGATATTTATTAATTTGCTATTTTAAAGTTAAACTTTAGCATTTTTGGTGTTTTTAAATTTTTCTTGAATTTTTCAGTTTTTTTCTTTTTGAAAAGTATTATAAAGGTTTTACAAAGGAGGAAATTTATTTTTTAAGAATATTATTTATGATAATAAAACCTGATTCATCCGTTATAACAATAACTGGTCCACATTGATCTTGAAAAGATACATTAATTGCATCAGCATTAGATATAATAAAAAATGCTAAAAAGGTAGTTTCATCAACAAACCGTTTACCAAGAAATTGAGAAGTTGAATGATATATTTATGAGTACACTTCTAATATCCCCCTGAAGATGAAATATTTGATTGAATTAACCTTCCTTCAATAAATACTAGGACATGAGATTTAGGTGTTGCATATTGGATTACAAAAAACAAAGTTAATGAATTATTTGAAGATAACCAAAAAACTCTTTTTTTATGACATACTGCTCCTACAGTTATACAAAAATTAAAAAATGAGTATAATAACAAAGTCTTCTCTATATATTTACATGCTGATCCAGATATTTTAATTTCAAGATTACAAAATCGCGATTGACTAACATTTGATCAAGCAACTAATAGACTATCTCACGATCCTGGAAATATTGAAGCAGATTCAAATAAACTATTTAATAGAAAATTATTTAATTCTACTATATATACTGATAAATCAAAAGATTTAGTTTTAGAAGACTTTATAAATCTTATATGATAATAAATTTTTACTTTTAAATTTTACAACAATGAAAGAATTATTATTTGTAACTTGAAACCAAAATAAAGTTAATGAAGCACAAATGTATTTACCTTGATATAAGGTAAATAAAGCTTGAGTTAATGTACCAGAAATACAAACAGTTAATGTTATGGAAGTTGTAAAGGCTAAACTTGAATCAGCCTTTAATCAAACACAAAAACCATGTTTTGTAATGGATGCATCATTAGTAATTGAATGAATGTGTAATAAAAACATTTTAGAAAAAAGTTTCCCATGAGCACTAATAAAAGATGTTTTTCACATATGTGAGATAAAAATATCACTGAAATTGTAAAAATAACTGAAAATACAAAATGCCTTTGGAGATCTATACTAGGATATTACGATTGAAACAATGAACATTATTTTGAAGAGTCTCTTGCATGAAATATACCAAAATATCCTCGTTGAAATAATTGATATGATTGGGATACTATTTTTATTCCTAATTGACAAAATAGCACATTTGCGGAAATGTCTCCTGAGGAAAAACAAAACTATGCACTTACAAAACCTTTATATAAACAATTTAATGAATTCTTAAATACAGATTAATATGAAAATATTTGAAAAATCATCTTTTGATATAATTAAAAAATGTCACTTGAGACTAAAATATGCAATTAAAAAAAAGAAAAATAATATTTATACATGTGATTTTATTTTAAGAAATCTAAGATTATGAGAAATTTCATTTACTCTAAACCTAAACATTTCATGCTTATCTAGAAAATAGCAAAACTTAAAAAAGTTGCTATTTTTTTGTTAAAAAGTAATGTTTTTTAAAACTTGCTTTCTAAAAACTTTAAGAAACATCTTTAGTTTATGTTTAACCTAAGCCATAAACAAAACTTCAAGCAAACACAAAAAACACGATATTTTCGTATTTTTTTATTGAATTTTTTATCAAAACGGAAATATAACTTTTTTACTTGACAATTAGTAAAATTATTATATATTCTGTAATATATTAATTTTTAAAATAAAAAATTTATGATAACTCCAACATTTACAAAAATTATTGATAATATTGATAATAATATTTCTTTAGATTCTTTAACAGGATCTTTAAAAACAATTTCAAATTCAGCAAAAGAAAAATTTTTGTCAATATTTTGAAATGTGAAAAAAAGAGTTTCTGATACATTATCTGATATATTATTAGAAGATTATACATTAGAAACAAATAAAAAATCAAATTATTCGGTGGTAAATAATTATAAAGATAAATCAACTCCTTCAGTTAATGATGATAATTTTACTATTCCAATAAATAATACTGAAAAATTACTAGAAAAAATAACAGGAGAGTATATTTATAAAAATACTAAATGAAATTATTTTAATTTAAAAATTGTAGATAATATTATACAAGAAATTGTATCTAATGAATGAAATAAAGTATCATATCAACAAAAATTAGCTATTCAAAGATTATTAAATAACAAAAAATTAGATAGATTTCAATTAATAAATACAAAATCGGAAAAAAGAAAAGAAAATATAGAAGATAAAGAAATGGCTTTTCAATCAATAAAATCTCCAAATCATAAAGATAATAATCCAGTAGAAGCAAGTATTTCTTCATCTGAAAAATTATCAACTGAAGAAATTAGCAGTGAAGAAATTGCTAGAAAAGTTAAAATTCATACAGAAACAATTATAAATGCAAATAAAAGAAATAAGGTAATTATTGATGTTTATACTAAATTAAAACAAGATGAAATATGATTATTTTCAAATGATAGTAAAAAACAAGTAATAATCGCAAAAAAAGTTATTCGTAATTTATGAGAAATAATACCGAAATCATCTCAAACAGTTACAAATATTCAAGTAAATACAACATTATTAAACAGAGTTGTAAATAGTATATCTAATTACTTAGAAAAAACAGGTTTAGAAAATAAACAATCTGAAAATAGTCGTGAATCATTATTAAGAATGTTAAGACAATCAAAATATATATTACAAGATGTTATTGTTCCTAAAAAAGTAACATGACATACATATCAAGCAGTTTATGCATAAAAATAAAAGTATGAGTAATAAAAAACAAGGTTTTTCAATAATAGAAATAATTATATCTATTTCTATTATTGTATTATACTTGTAGGAAAATAACCCACTCTTGTCCACAGGATGACCTAAAAAGGCCTAATTCTCTCCCTTAAAATAAGGAAGAGGGGCTACAATTGTTCCCCTTGCCCTTATTTAAGGGAAAGGATTCAGGTTAGGGTTAATTTTGAAATTATTTCACTACAACTTTAATACTGAAGTAATAGTTTTAGAATGAAAAGTAGAAGTAGCAAAAATAGAAAATTCTATCTGAACTAGTCCAATAACTCCAACAGATATAGAAGTAATAAAATGAGACCTTACTAAAAAAGCAATCATTAAGAGAGAAACTACTAATATCTATTCAGAAGAATTAATAGAAAAACCTATTTTACCAACATTTTCAACATATAAAGATCGTAGAAGTGAAGAAACATTAAATCGTATAATAGACAGTATAGATGAGGATGAATTAGTACAAGAAGAAGTAATAGAAGAAAAGTGTTTTACTTTTATAGTAAATGGTGAATGTGTACACCGTGAATATAATGATGGACTTTTAGATGATACATGGCAATTAGTTTGATATGCTCCATATAATGAACCATGAGATTTTAATATATATACTCATACTTGAGGAGAAATAAATAGTTTTAATAATCCAACAAATATTACATTTTCGGGTTGATGGATAGATATAAAATTATATGATTTTATAAAATATGAAAAATTACTAGAAAAACTTTGAATAGATACCAGACATGATAGCTTTGCTTATGAATTCGGTGTAGCAGATAGTTTTAATCATAATAGTATTTTAGCTTATCAAAGTAAATTTTTTATAAAAAATTTTAGTACTAATAGATTACAATTTATGACAAATAGTAAAATTTTTATTAAAAATAACTATTCTCTAATTAATAATATAAATAATATAACATTTATTAGAGAAAAAGAAATTGAAACAGAAAAATATGAATTATATTTAAATAAAAAATCATTATGATGGACATGAGCAACTGAATGAGAAAATGATTTAGATTCTAATTGATTTTCTAGTAATAATGATTTTTATTTATGAAATGATAATTTAGAAAAAACAAATCCATGGTGAAAAATTAATTATTTTAAGATTTATAAAAAGAAAAAATAAAACAAATAAAAAAGTTTGGAAAACCAAACTTTTTTATTTGTTTTATTTTAGCTAGAAACTCTTAAAAGTCATATATTTTGTGTTGAACTTTCAGCTCACTGTGGATCTACTATTTTATAAGTTATATTAGTAATATGATTATCATCAGGACTTGTATAAAATAAGCTTCAAGTTATAGTAACATTTGGCCAATTATCAGTATTTATTATAAAATTTTCAGGATTATCAACTATAACCAAACTCAAATTCTCTATAGGTGTTTCTAAATCTGAAACATATTCAGAAAAATCTATAATAACACTTGGGTTTCAATCTAAATCTCTTGTTATATCTTGTGCAGTTGGAGCTGTATTTGGTGCT
>DIUG01000023.1 GCA_002422305.1 Patescibacteria group bacterium UBA6164
TTTTACAAGTCTACCATGAGAAGTATTAAATAATGATAAAATTGTAATCAGACATATGACAAGTGAAAATAATTCTACATCAACAATATCAGAAATAACAATATGATGATTAAAACAAACATTTACAACAACTACAAAAATATTTGTAATTATACCAGATACAACACCAGATAACCATACATATCCAATAGTTACAAATGTATGATTATGAGAAGAAGTAGAATCAGGTATATGGATTGTTAGTTGAATAAATCAAGCAACACCTATAACAGTAACAGATGGATATTATAGTATAAATGGATTAGCATATACAAATATAGCATGAGAAGTATTAAATTGAGATGAAGTAAAATTAAAACATACAAGTTCAAATGAATATAATACAGAAACAACAACAACAGTTTCTATATGATGAGTATTATCTACATTTAAAACTACTACATTAGTATATATAGCACCAGCAGATACAACACCAGATGCATTTTCATTTACAAATAGTACTTGAGTATGATTGAATACAGAAGTAATTTCATGAGAAATAACAGTAACATGAATAGATACGGTTACACCTATAAGTATAGAATGATGAGAATATAGTATAAATGGATGAGATTTTACAAGTGAAGTATGAGAAGTAGTAAATAATGATAAAATAGTAATAAAAATAACTTCAAGTGAAAATTATTCAGAATCAAAAAGTGCAACATTAAATATATGATGAGTAAATGGAACATATACAGTAACAACAATTGATACTCCTATTGATTTAATAGCTCCTAGTAAAGTTACAGAATCTTTTGCTACTCTTGATACTAAATGAGCTTCTTTTTCTTGAAGTATTACTTTTGATGAAAATATAAATTCATATTCTTCTTTATCTATATCTTGAGGTTGAAGTATTAGTATAACTTCTTGAGTTGGTACTAATGTTTTAAATTTTTCTTGAGTTGCTCCTANNTATTACAGTGTCTGACGGAAATTGAAATGAAAGAATTATTCAATCTAATATTTATGAACTTTTTGATCCTATAGAAATACAAGTACCTCCAATTATGTGAGATATACCTAATCAATTTCTAACTATTTGAGATAATATAAATATTAATATTTCTAATTTTGTTACTTTAACTAATAATGATTCTATATCTAGTTATATTTTAAATTGAGATCTTCCTAATTGATTAACTTTTAATTCTTCTAACTGAATAATTTCTTGAATTATTAATGAAATTTGAACTTTTAATTTAATAGCTACAGCTGTAGATAAAGATTGAGTTTCTAACCCCGATGATTTTTCTTTAATTATTAATGATGTAGCTGATTTAATAGCTCCTAGTAAAGTTACAGAATCTTTTGCTACTCTCGATACTAAATGAGCTTCTTTTTCTTGAAGTATTACTTTTGATGAAAATATAAATTCATATTCTTCTTTATCTATATCTTGAGGTTGAAGTATTAGTATAACTTCTTGAGTTGGTACTAATGTTTTAAATTTTTCTTGAGTTGCTCCTAATACTACAGAAACACAAATAAATATTACAGTGTCTGACGGAAATTGAAATGAAAGAATTATTCAATCTAATGTTTATGAACTTTTTGATCCAGAACCTTTAGTTTTATTAGAAAATCCAGATCAAATTATTATTGCTTGAGATAATTTAAATATTAATAATATTCCTAATTTAACTAATAATGATTCCATATCTAGTTATGTTTCATCTTATCCAAATCAAATTAGTTAATTTTAAAAAATTGTAAAAAAATATTGATTTTGTTATTTTTAATAGTATAATTAATTTATTTTAAAATATAACAATTTAATTAAGCATTTTTTTAAAAAAGATAACATTTAAGCCAAAAAAAAATGAAAAAACATATATCTATATTAGTTATTATAGTTTATTTATTAAATGTATTTAATATAATAAATTTAAATATAATAAATAATACAAAAGCCTATTTTGAACCTAGTTCTTGATTTTTAATAAAAAATGAACAAACTTGACCTTATTTTTTTAATCCTTGAGATAGTTTCTCTATGGATTTTAAATCTAATAATAATTCATGAGAAGATATAAAGGAGGTTTATTTTAAAGCAAATTTTTGAAATAATTCAGGTTTTTGATATACTTGAACAGATCAAAAAATGACAATTAATTGAGTTAATATAACTAGTCCAGTTCCTATTTCTGCATATGAAAATACAAATTGATTTTCTTATGAAATAACGGATTCTTCAAATTTACAGATTTTAAATAATGTAAGTTTTAATTTTTCTAGATCTTCAAATAAACATACTTGATTTTACATAAAATCAAGTATAAATTCATACCAAAATGATTTGAAAGTATGGATAGAATGAAAAAGAGTTTCAGATAATTCTATAATAAATTGAAGTGAAAATAATAAAATAATATATGTTAATGTAAAACCTCATATAATAGATTATTATTTTTCTAAGTCTTCTATAATTTGAGATTGAATTGATTCAACTGATTTAATTTTAAAAGTTAAAGATTATAATTGATGTTGAAATATTTCTTGATGATTAGTTACAGCTAATTTGTCTAAAATTTGATTAAGTTGAAGTGAAGCATTAAATTATATTTCTTGTGAATCCGATTGAAAAACAGCAATATTTAAAAAATCATGAATAACAAATTTATCTTCTCCTTGAGATCAAATATTTACATATAGTGATTTTTCAGCTAAAGATGTTGATAATAATTATAATTCACCTAATGATTCTAATACAATTTTTAGTAATGAAGATAAAAAAAGTAATATAACTTTAAGTATTATTACAGTTGATTCTCCTATTGTTACAATATCATCAATAAATCCAAATTTAGTATCGAATCAAAGCTCTACAATTACATTTTCTTCAACTCAAACTTGAAGTTTTAAAATAGTGGCTAATTGAGATTGATATTGTTCTAGTTGAGATATTTTAATAGACTGGACTGATTATAATAATATATGAGAATCAATAAATTTTAATGTATTATCTAATTTATTAAAAGAGTGAGATAATATATTATATACTTGTGTTAAAAATGATGATTCTCATATATGAACATCAAATATTAAAATTACAAAAGATACAATAATTCCTGAAATTAAAAACAAACAAGTAGTTACCGCAAATATAAATGATTCAAATTCTTATGTATCATTTGAATGTAATGAAACTTGATTTTATAGAGTTATTATGAATTGATTTGATACTTGATATATTTCAACTGTTAGTAATGAAAAAGAATATGTATTATTACATTTTGATTATATGACTAATATTGAAAATACAATAAATATTTATTGTAAAGATTTAGCTTGAAATGAATGAATGACTACAGAAAAAGTTATAAAAGTAGATCCTACTCCAGATATGTGAGCTATAACAAATTTTATAGATGATGATATAGATAATGCTTGATTAAATTGAAAAGATATAAGTATCTCTTGGGATAATTCTAATATTATTTGAGCTACAAATTTTGAATCATATAGAATTTATTTATTACCTGAAAATATAGATTTTGATATTTTATCAAACCAAAAATATATAAAATTAATAACAGATATTAATCAAAATACTTGGTCTTGAACTACAGATATAACTAAAGATAGCTTAGAACAAGACTTAATTTCATGAAATAGTTATAAGATATGTATGATTATAATGTGAAAAAATTGAATTTTATGATTAGAATCTTGTTCTTTACCTACTGTACTTACTTGAGACATAATACAAAATGCTAAAATATTATCAGCAAGATTTACAAAAAATGATAATCTAGAAGTTACAACAGATACAATTTTAGATACAAATTTAAATTCTCATTATTCAAATTTAGCAAGTTATATGTATTTAGGAAATATTTTCAATCCTTTTGGTGTATCGAGCATTGATTGAATGAAAATAAATTTTCTTATACCAGAATTAAATAATTTATCAGCAACTTGATCTAGTTTAATATTTCTTACATGATCTCTTCGTTCTGCTTGATGAGGTTATAATAATTATTTTGAATCTTTAGATCTAATTATTACAGATTGACAAGCTCCATTAATAACTTTATTTTGAACTTGAACAGAATCTATATATAACAATTATTATTCTTGA
>DIUG01000076.1 GCA_002422305.1 Patescibacteria group bacterium UBA6164
AAGCAGTAGCAACTGTTGCATGAACTACAATTACAACACTTTCATCAGGTACAACAGATATTACACCAGTATGATGAGCATGTGGAGATAATACCTCAAAAAATTTGACAGTGAATCCATTACCAAATAGTTGTAATTCTACAGAACCAACAAATGCAACTCTAACAACATGAAGTCCTACAAGTCCAAATCAAGCATGGCAAAATACAAATAGTGCAAATCCATGTTATTATACATGTTCAGGATGATATTGATGGAATGGTACAAGTTGTGTATCAGCAAGTAATTGTACAACATGATTAACAGAAATAACATTAACAAACTGACAAACATGGTCATGTATGAATTTATGAGCAACTACAGTTTGGGATGGTTCTACACAACCTACAAATTGTAGTTGAAGTCCTACAAATTGTAATTCATGATTAACATGGCTTTGAAGTTATTACCAATGGTGAAGAAATGATACAGGATGGACTAATTGACAATCATGATCACCATATAATTATTGATGGGAAGCTCAAAATGATACAAAATGGTGATGAAGTACAAGTGATACTACTACATCAGATTGAGCTGGAACAACAGCTATATGAAGACAATGACCATGTCCAAGTTGATGGCATGTACCTAGTGTAAAAGATTGGCAATTAGCATGTAATAATATACTATGAACTACATGTAGTAATGGTATGTCTTATAATTCACTTATAGCGACTAAGCTTAGATTACCTTTTGCTGGTTACCGTGGTTGGGATAATGGTGGCTACAGCAGTCAGTCTACGAATGCGTACTACTGGTCTAGTACTCCTTACTCTAACTATGCACACNNGTGTTCGTTGCATTAAGAACTAATCCGACTCTTTGTACTCTTTGTCTCTTTACGAAAAACAATACTTAAAAATTTATATATGAAAAAAGATAGTTTTGAAAAGTTAGATGATTGATTCTTAAACTTGTATGAAGAAGCTTTATTTGTAAGGTGTTTTGAATATAGTGCAGTTTTTATTTGAGAATTAACAGGCTATAGAGTTTTTGCTAATATTGATAAAAAGACTTGATTTATATTTTTGGAGCTATGATTTCCAAAAACTAAATTAAATGAAATTATACAAAACTTAGAAAATAAATGATATTCCTTAAGGATTATTAAAAATGATTGAAATTTAAATTCTACCATTTGAAATATGAAATTTGAAAGAGATAAAGAAAAAATAATAAAATATAAAAAAAATTTAATTAAATTTGAATAATATGGTTACATATAATAATTTACCAGTTTATAAAACTAGTTATGACCTACTTTTGATAATTTTTGATATTACTAAAACCTTTGAGAAACAATATAAGTACACACTTTGAGATAAAATAAAAAATGAAATAATTGATTTAATAACTAGTATATATAGAGCTAATAATAGTTTTGAAAACAGGCTTCAAAATATAAAAAAATCAAGGGAACAAATAGAAGTTTTGAGATTGTATATCAGGCTTTGTAAAGATTTAAAACTTATAAAATTAGAAAATTTTGTTGATTTAAGTGAAAAAATAGAAAGTTTATCAAAACAACTTTTTGCATGGGAAAATTCTATAAAAGTTAAAAAAGAAACAAAATTTTTGTAAATATTTGGGCAGAATTTATAGTTTCAAGGAACTTTAAAGCGACCCTATATAGTTCAATAACACACTAGTAAAAAACAATTTTACTAGTAATAAAAGATGATATTATGTTTTCTACATTTTATCACAAATACAGTTGTTATTTTGGCTTTTGCTGGTAACCGTAATTGGAATAATGGTAACTACAACAATCAGTCTACGAATGCAAACTACTGGTCTAGTACTCCTAACTCTAACAATGCACACAATCTGAACTTCAATACTAGCAATATCAACCCAGCTAATAACAATAACAGAGCTAACGGATTCAGTGTTCGTTGCATTAAGAACTATATTTTTAAGTAGTGAACGATTTCAATCGTTCACTACTTTTTTAATCAACAATTATGAATAAACAACAATTATTATATGATCTTTTTAGTGCATATTATGAATGTAGAAAAAACAAAAGAAATACAATAAATGCACTTGATTTTGAGTTAAACTATGAATCAAATCTTATAAAACTTGCTGATGAAATAAGTAATTGAACTTATGAAGTATGAAAAAGTATAGCTTTTATAGTAAATAAACCAGTAAAAAGAGAGGTGTTTGCTTGAGATTTTAGAGATAGAATAGTTCATCATTATGTTATAAATAAATTAAATCCATATTTTGAAAAATATTTTATTTATGATAGTTATAGTTGTAGGGTAGGTAAATGAACTTTATTTTGAATAAAAAGAATAGAAAAGTTTATAAGAAGTTGTAGTGAAAATTATACAAAGGATTGCTATATACTAAAACTTGATATTAGATGATTTTTTATGAGTATAGACAAAGATATTTTGTATAAAAAAATGGAAAAATTTTTACAATATAATAATTTATCTCTTTTCCAAATAGATGAAATAAACGAGTTACAGCAGGGGGATGAATTAGAAAAATTAAACCATAATTTTTTATTAAAGCTTATACAAAAGATTATTTATAATAATTCAATAAAAAATTGTATAATAAAATGAAATAAAAAAGATTGGCATGGCTTACCTAAAAGTAAGTCTTTATTTTTTACAAAAGATAATACATGACTTCCAATTTGAAATCTTACAAGTCAGGTATTTGCAAATTTTTACTTAGATTTTTTAGATAAGTTTATTAAACAAAAATTAAAAATAAAATATTATGGTAGATATGTAGATGATTTTATTTTGGTTCATTCTGATAAGCAATATTTAAAGTATTGTAAAAGTCAGATAGATATATATCTAAAAGAAGAATTAAGTCTTACAGTTCACCCGAACAAAATTTATTTACAACATTATACTAAATGAGTTTTATTTTTATGAAGTTTTATAAAACCATATAGAATTTATTTAAAAAATAATATAAAATGAAATATATATGAAAAAGTAAATATTTTAAATAATAAAATAAGGTTAAATGATTGAAAAATAAATAATATTTTAAGAACTGATTTTAGACAGAGTATAAACTCATATTTATGACTTGTTAAGCATTATAAAACATATAAATTAAAAAAATATATACTTTTAAATCAAGTTTCAGCTTATTTTTGGAATTATTTTTATATAAGTTGATGATATAGTAAGGTTAAAAAAAAATAAAAATATTATTATCAATTTAAAAATTTATTTTATAATAAAGTAAAAGAAAATAATAGCCAGAGTTTGAAAATGTTAAAATTACAAATGAAGGATTTTATTATCATGGAAATTAAAAAATTCTGTGAAAACTCTGAAGAGTGTTTTAAGAAAGTAGAAAATATCAGTTGATTTATTAAAGACTCTTTATTTAAATAAAGAGTCTTTTTTATTAAAAATTATTAAAATTAGCACCTAAAACAAAAAAGTGCTAAAAAGTTTTGACAATATAAAAAAAAATAATAAAATATTATCAAGTTAGATAAAAAAATAATTATTTTGTCTTGCTAATTATCCCAAAAGGGAGATATATAAATAATTTAAATATTAACTAAAATATTATGTGAAAAATTATCTGAATAGATTTATGAACTACTAATTCTTGTGTTGCTTTTATGGAATGATGAGAAGCAAAGGTAATACCAAATGCTGAATGAAATAGGACTACTCCTAGTATAGTAGCACATAAAGATGGAAATATAATTGTTGGTACTCCTGCAAAAAGACAAGCTATTACAAATCCTGCTGGTACTATATTTTCTGCAAAAAGATTTATAGGTAGAAAATTTGATGAAGTAAAAGATGAAATAGAATCTGTTCCTTATGAAGTAGTAAAGTGAAAAAATGGAGAAGCATTAATAAAATTTGATGGTAAAGAAGTAAGACCTGAGGAAATAGGTGCTCATGTATTAATGAAAATAAAAGAAGATGCTGAAAAATTTTTAGGTCAAACTGTAACTGAAGCTGTAATAACAGTTCCTGCATATTTTAATGATGATCAAAGACAAGCTACAATTAATGCTGGTAAAATTGCATGATTAGAGGTTAAAAGAATAGTTAGTGAACCTACAGCAGCAGCACTTTCATATTGAGCTGGTAAAGGTAAAAATGAAAAAATAGCTGTTTATGATTTATGATGAGGTACTTTTGATATATCTATACTAGAATTATCAGAAGAAGGAACTTTTGAAGTATTGGCTACAAATGGTGATACTCATTTAGGTTGAGATGATTTTGATAAAAAAATACTTGATTATATAATAGATGAATTTAAAAAAGAACAAGCAATTGATTTAAGAAATGATCCTATGGCTCTTCAAAGAGTAAGAGATGAAGCTGAAAAAGCTAAAAAAGAATTATCTAGTACGACTGATTATGATATTAATTTACCATATATAACTGTAGATTCTAGTGGACCAAAAAATTTAATGATGACTATTACTAGAACTAAATTTGAAGAATTGATATCTGATTTAGTAGAAAAATCTATAGAACCATGTAGAAAAGTTTTATCTGATGCATGATTAAAAGCTAGTGAATTAGATCAAATATTATTAGTATGAGGTTCAACTAGAGTACCACTTGTAATTCAAAAAGTAGAAACATTTTTTGGTAAAAAACCAAATGCTTGAGTAAATCCTGATGAAGCAGTAGCACTTTGAGCAGCTATACAAGCTGGTATAATAGGTGGTGATGTTACTGATGTAGTTTTACTTGATGTTACACCACTTACATTGGGTATAGAAACTATGGGATGAGTAAGAACGCCAATGATTAGTAGAAATTCCACTATTCCTGCAAATAAAACTGAAACTTTTTCTACAGCTGTAGATAATCAACCTAGTGTTGAAATACATATATTGCAATGAGAAAGAGAAATGGCAGCAGATAATAAGTCTTTAGGTAGATTTATTCTAGATTGAATAAATCCGTCTCCTAGATGAGTACCTCAAATAGAAGTAAGTTTTGATATAGATGCAAACTGAGTATTGAAAGTAAAAGCAAAAGATAAAGGTACAGGTAAGGAACAACATATAACTATTCAATGATCAACAGGTATGGATGAAGCAGAAGTAGATAGATTAGTAAAAGAAGCAGAGGCAAAAAAAGATGAGGATAAAAAGAAAAAAGGTTTAGTTGATGCTAAAAATACTGCAGAATCAACAATTGCTCAAGCAGAAAAAATGTTAAGAGATAATGCTGATAAAGTAGATGATAATGATAAAAAATTAGTAGAGGAAAAAATATCTAAATTAAAAGAAGTATTGAATAATTCTAATGTTACAAAAGAGGAATTAGATAATCCAACTAAAGAATTAAATGAAATTATGATGACTGTAGGGCAAAAAGTATATTCTCAACCAGGTACAGAAGATTCTACGGTATGAGATAAAAAAACTGATGATTGAGTACAAGAATGAGAGGTTGAAGGTGAAGAAAATAATACTACTAGAGTTTAGAAAAATTATAAAATTTAGTTTACTAATAAATAAAAAGAGCTTTATTTCAAAATTTTGAAATAAAGCTCTTTTTATTTATTTAATTTTTAAACTCTAATTTTTACTTTTTCATTACTATTTCTAGGAGCTTGATTAGGATTATTAAACAATGGATTTGTACCTTTTGGTATATCAATCAAATCTTTTTTAATATTAGTAGAATCTTGTATTGAAACATCTTTAAATTCCATATTTTTTGTATTTAATTCTACTTCTTCTATTTTATCTATTTGATTTATAGAAAAAATAGATTTTACTACTTTGTATTCTAATTCACTCATTAAATCTTTAAATTTATTATATGCTTTTTCTTTATAAACTACTAATGGATTTCTTTGTGCATATCATTCAAAAGCTACTTCTTCTCTTAATCTACTCATTGCATCTATATGCCTCATCCATAAATTATCTATAGATTGAAGTACTATTCTTCTTTCTATTTCCATATATGCTTCTTCATCTGGAATACTATTTTTTATCTTTTCTAATTCATCTAATCATATTTTAGCTATATAATTAGCTAATTCATTTATATCTTTTATTCACCATATATCATCATTTTCAATTGTATCATCAATGGCTTCTAATCATAAAAAATCATTTATTTTTATGATTATTTCATTTTTATTTATTGAATTTCCTATATTTTTATTTGCTTCTGCTATCACTAATTTTTTTAGTTGATTTGAAGTCATATTTTTTATATCTTCACTTATATTTTCAGCATCAAGTATTTTATTTCTTTTACTATAAATAATAGTTCTATGTGCATTTATTACATCATCATATTCTAGTATGTGTTTTCTTACATCAAAATTATGTCATTCTACTTGTTTTTGTACTCAAGTTACTTTTCTTGTAAGTATTCCACTTTGTGCTAGAGGCTCATCATCAGGTAATGACATAAACATAGGAGAATTGAATACACTAAATAATTTATCTCATCCAAATATTCTCATTATATCATCATTTGGAGATATTAAATATTGAGTAATTCAAGGATCTCATTGTCTACCAGCTCTTCATCTAAGTTGGTTATCTATTCTTCTAGTTTCATGTTTTTCTGTACCTAAAATAATTAATCATCATAATTCTTTTACTCATTCTCAAAGTTTTATATCTGTTCATCTTCAAGCCATATTTGTAGCAATTGTAATTGCTCATTTTTGTCATGCATTTGCTACTACTTCGGCTTCTCTTTCATGTTGTTTAGCATTTAGTACATTATGTTTTATTCATTCTTTTGTCAATCTAGTACTTAAATATTCAGATTTTTCTACAGATACTGTACCCACCAAAATCGGTTGTCAAGTTAGATGCATTTCTTTTATAAGTTTTACTACATAGTCAAATTTACCTTTTTCATTTTTAAATAATAAATCAGTCCTATCTTCTCTAGCTATAGGTTTATTTGTAGGTATTACTAAAGTATCTAGTGCATATACTTTATAAAATTCTTCTGCTTCTGTTATAGCTGTACCAGTCATTCATGCAAGTTTCCAAAACATTCTAAAATAATTTTGAAATGTAATACTTGCAAGTGTTTTTGATTCTTGTTGTATTTGTACAAGTTCTTTAGCTTCTAAGGCTTGATGTAATCAATCAGAATATCTTCTACCAGCAAGTACTCTTCAAGTATGCTCATCAATAATCATTACTTCTCAATTATTAACTAGATAATCTTTATCTCTGTTAAATACAGCCATTGCTTTTAGAGCATTTTCTATATGATGAATATCATTATAGTGAGTTGATATATATATATTATCTATATGGAGCATTTCCTCTATTTTTTTTATTCATTCTTCAGTAAGTGTAGTTGTTTTTTGTTTTTCATCTACTTTATAATGTTCAGTTATTTTTAATTGTTTTGCTAAAGTTGCAAATTTTATGTATTTGCTTGTTGGTTCGCTATCAGGCATAGAAATAATTAAAGGAGTTCTAGCTTCATCTATTAATATAGAATCAACTTCATCAATAATTGCAAAAAATAATTTACATTGTGTTTTATTTTCTTTTTTTATAACCATATTATCCCTTAAATAATCAAATCAAAGCTCGTTATTAGTAGCATAAACTATATCACAATTATATGCATTTTTCTTTTCTTCTTTACTTTGAGAATTATAAATTACTCATGTTTTTAATCATAATGTTTTGTATAAAATAGACATTTCACTACTATCTCTTTGAGCTAAATAATCATTTACTGTTACTATTAAAACTGTATTTCATGTTAATGAATTTAAGTATGAAGGTAAAGTCGCTACTAATGTTTTTCATTCTCAAGTTTTCATTTCTGCAATATTTCATTCATGAATTGCTAATCATCAAATAATTTGAACATCATATGGAATCATATTCCATATGATTTTTTTTCAATTTTCTATTTCAAATTCTTTTAAATATATTAATTTACAGGCTGTTTTTACTAAAGCAAAAGCTTCAAATTTTATATTATCTAAAATTTCTTTTATTTTTTTAGAGTCTTCTTTTTTTGAAAAATCAAGTCATTCAAATAATTTTTTAAATTCAATTGTTTTATTTTGTATATCTATTATTTTATAATTTTCTTGTTTTTTTTCAAAATCTTTAATTTTTTCTACCATTTTAGTTAATTCTTTTACCTTTTTTTCACTAGGGTCACCAAAAATACTTTTTATTATTTTTTCAATCATTTTTTTTATTTTTTTAATTAAGTAATTTTATTATATTCAAAAAGTATTTTTTGTAAAAAGAGTTTTATAAAAAATACTTTTGTATATTTTAAAAAAATGTGTATAGTTCGAGTATAATACAAATAATTATAAATCTATGATAGCATACCTAAAATGAAAAATAATAGAATTAAATTTTAATTCATTGACTATATTGACAGATGGTTGAGTATGATATGATGTTTGAATAAATGAGCTTACTTATTCTAAATTGTGATTAGAATCACAAGCTGGAATATATATATATCATCATATTACAGAAAATTATCAATCACTTTTTTGATTTATTGATATTGAAGAGAAAAAAGTTTTTTCAGAACTTATAAAAATTTCTGGAGTATGATGAAAAGTAGCTATGCAAATATTATCTCTTTGAATAGAGAGGCTTTTATTTGCTATTAAGTGAGAAGATAATAAAACTATTGAATGAGTAAAATGAATAGGTAAAAAAATGGCAGAAAAAATTATTTTAGAATTAAAAGACAAGGATTTTTGAATAGTATTTAGTGATAGAGATAATATTAAAAAAACTAATCCTATATCATTAGATTTACATATATCTATAAAATCTACTCTTACAAATATGTGATATAATCCTCGTGATATTGATAGAATATTATCAGATTTACCTGAATGAATACTAAATGCAGGTGAGATTATTCCTTATGTAATTAGAGAATTGAGTTAATAATTTAATAGAGATGTTTAATTTATAATAATTACTTATGACATTAGAAATAATATTAATAATAATAATTTCAATACTTTTAATTATCATATTTTTTTTATTTATTAAAAAGGATAATAAAAATGATGATACTTCTATAAAAATGCTACATGAACAAGTACTTGCTTTAAATAAAAATATAGATTATAAACTTTGAGAATCAAATAGAAATACACAGAAAAATTTTGATATAAATTCAAAAATAAGTTTTGATTCTATTAAAAAAATAGAAGAAATAACTAAAAAACTTACTTCATTAGAAGAAACAAATAAACAAATAAAAGATATATGAGGTCAGCTTGAATGATTAGAAAATATATTAAAAAATACTAAACAAAGATGAATTTTAGGAGAATATTTTTTAGAAAATGTACTAAAAAATATTCTACCACCTAATAATTATGAATTTCAATATGTTTTTAAAAATGGAGAAATAGTAGATTGAGTTATATTTGTAAAAGATAAAATAATCCCTATTGATTCTAAATTTTCATTAGAAAATTATAATAAAATAATTAGTGAAGAAAACTTAGTCATAAAAGAATCATTAGTAAAGGATTTTAAAAATGATATAAAGAAAAGAATAGATGAAACTAGTAAATATATTAGACCTGAAGAATGAACTATGGATTTTGCATTTATGTTTATTCCTAGTGAATGAATTTATTATGATTTACTTGTAAATAAAGTTTGAACTTTAAAAGTCAATACTATTGATTTAATAGAATATGCCTATAAAGAAAGAAAAGTAATAATTGTTAGTCCTACAAGTTTTTATGCCTATTTACAAACAGTATTACAATGACTTAGGGCTTTAAAAATAGAAGAATCTGCAAAGGATATTCAAAAACAAGTAGAAAAATTATGAAAACATTTATGAGCTTATGAAGAATATTTGTATAAAATAGGATCTAGTTTATGAACTACCGTAAATCATTATAATACAGCTTATAAAAAGTTTAATTTAATTGAAAAAGATGTTTTGAAAATTACATGAGAAGTGGGTATTGATAATAATATAATACAAATAAATAAGCCTGATATGTAAAATAAAAGAAAAAACTTATATATTTGAAATATATAAGTTTTTTCTTTTACTAATCCATGAATATAAATATTTTAAAATATCAAAAATATAAAGTACTCTTTTAAGAATGAATGAAATAAAATTTATTTTGTTTCAAAATTATCAATTACTTCAGTTTTTATTTCATATAATATATAGTCTTTTTCTTCAAATGTTTTTACATTAAATTTTGCTTCTAAAATTGGAATTAAGTCTTCTCAAGTAAGTAAAATAGAATTTATATTTGGTAAAATCATGGCCATAGATGAATAATCTTTTTTTATTGCTAATATTCATGATTTAGAGGGTTCAATTTTATTTATTTCATTGTCTTGTAAAATTCTTCTACTTATTATTTTATCTATTCTAATCTTTAAATCTCATATTTCATTCAATTTAATTGGTTTAAATCTAGAATCTTTAGCAATTGCTTGAATGGTATTTTCTATTATTTCTTCTGCTAAAGTTGATTTTATTTCTTTTATATTTCAACTACTTCATCTAATTTGTCAATTCTTATAAATAGTAATAAAAATTGATCAAGTTGTTTCTAAAAGAGAAGTATTTTCTATTTTAAGGTCTTCTATTTTTGGTGTTTTTAGATATTTAGTATAGAATTCTATTGTTTTTTTTGTTGTTGTTATCATTTTTTTTATTATTTAGTATTATTTTATTACCACTGCCTTTTTCACAGCTTAATGTAATTTAGATTAAATTGTATTTTTTTCTTCTTCTTCTCTAAGTATTTCTCTTTCTTCTATTTCTATTTGATAAAAAATATCTCATAATTGGTCTAGGTTTGAATATTTAAAATATATATAATATAAATATTCAAACAATTGTTTGAAAAGAGTAGTACAAAAATTTATTATTGGTAATAATATAATAAGTAATATTAGTTTAGCATTTCAAGAATTAAAAGATGTAAATATTAAAATAGTAATAATTATGCTTATAAATAATCATACAAAACTTCAATATAATCAAATCAAAATATATCTATAGTTATTAAGTAATTCTATAATTATATTAGTTCAAAAAGTAACTATTAATGTATGAGCAAGGAAAATATACATTATATATTCATATTTAATTATTCATAAATAAATATATAGAGGAGTTATAAATAAGTAGGTAAGTATAGAAAAAAAAGCAATTTGAGCTGAAATAATAATATTTTTTTTATATCTATTTTCACTAGTAATAATTAATAATTTATATGTTAAATACATAGTAATACTAGTTCAAACAAGAGTTATTAAAGATAACACTAATGGAAACATAGAAGTAGTTTTTAATCATGCTTGAGCTAATTGAAAAGTTCAAGTAATGTTTAAATAATCTCATAATATAAATGTAATTATTAAAATAGTTATACTTCATATAATTCAAGCAATCAAGCTTCAAATAGAATTTATTATTATTTCAGAAAACGATGTTTTTTGTGGTCAGAATAACATATTTTATTTTTATTAAAAGTTAAATATAAATATAATATAGCTCAAATAGTTATAAAACTATCAGCTAAGTTAAAAATAGAAAAGTATTTTATTCATATAAAATCAATAACATTTCAATAAAATACTCTTTCGATAGCATTTCAAATAGCTCAAGCTAATATTAATCAAAAACTTATATCTAGTAATTTTGTATTATATTCTTTTTTCTCATATCTATAATAATAAAAAATTATAATAATCAAACAAATAGTTACTATTTTCAATAAAATAGTATTAACTTTTATTCAAAAAGCAATTCAGGGGTTTAAAATAAACTGTAAATAAATAAAATCTCATAAAATATTTATTTTATTTTGTAAATAAATATTTGCAAAATATTTAGATATAAAATCTATTAATATTCAAAAAACTAAAATTATAAAAAACATATTGACATTTTTAAAAAATACATTACAATACCTAAGCTGTAATTAAATAAAAACAAAAAGGAGTATGAAATGACAGTAAAAATTGAAGAAGTAAGCAATATTGATATGCCTCTTATGATAAGAGGAATAGCTGATAAAATTCCGTTAAAGGAATTGATTGATTTATCTAAAAAGGTAGAAAAAATGGGATATGGAGAAGCCTTTTTTTCTTTAAAAAATGGCGAGTTGATTACCGATAACGGAATTTTTGCATTATTTGTAAATAATTATTAATTTACAAATGGATTTTTTCTTTTTTAAACAACGAAGTTTATCTTCGTTGTTTTATTTTATCAATTTTCCATTAACTATTTCATTTTTTTCAACTTTTCAAGATTCTATTTTAAAATTTGTATTATCAACATCTATATAATTTTCAGTCCATCCTTTCCATATAATTTTTCATGATAAATCTTCTTTTTTTACTATTTCTATAAGTACTTTAAATTGTTTTCCTATATTTCTTTCTATAAATTTATCTCTTGTATTTTCTCATATTTCTTCTAATCTCCATATTCTATCTTTTTTAATATTATCATTTAATTGATTAGGAAAATTTCAAGCTGGAACACTTTCTCATATATTATGTGGTGAAAAAGGAAAGGAATGTATTTTTGTAATTAATCAATTTTTTACTAGATTATATGTTTCTATAAAATCATCTTCTGTTTCTCACGGAAATCACACTATTAAATCTGCTCAAATACTTACCTCTACACCATCATTTCTTTTTATATTTTTAGTTTTTTCAAGTAATTTTTTTATATATTTTCAATCATAATGTCGATGCATAGATTTTAATATATTACTAGATCATGATTGTACGGAATAGTGAAAATGAGGATATATTCTAGTTTCTTTAAAAATTTCTAAACATTTATCATCTATAAATTCGGGTCACATGGAACTAATTCTGATTCTAGGTATATTTGTATTATCTAAAATATATCTAAGTAATTCAGCAAATCTAGATTGTCATATGTTATTAGTATTTTCAAGTCACCAAGCAGATAGATTTACTCATGTTAAAACAACTTCTTTTCATCACTTTTTTTCAAAATTTAAAATTTCTTCTACTATATTATCTTTATCTCTATAATAATGTTTTCATCTCTTTTTTACTGTTAAACAAAAAGTACAAAAGCTATCACATCATCATTGAATAAGTAAGAATTTTTTTGTGTAAATTTGAGGTATAGATTTCAATTTTTCTTTGATTGAATTATTTATATCTTTTTTTAATTCTTCAGGCTTTTCTCATAAAATTTCAATTTTTCATTTTAAATTGTCCAATTCTGGATAAATAGTAAAAAAATCTTTTTGTGCTTCTCAATTTTTAAATGCTCAACATCCACTTATATATATTTTATGTTTTTCAGTTTTTGATATATCTTTTACAAATTTCAACCATTTTCTTTTTGCTTTATCTGTAACTACACAACTAGCAATAAATACACCTTTTTTATCTTTTAAATATTCTGAATTTAACCATTCATCAGTATAATATTTATTTACTTTACAACCAAATATTTTATATTCCATAATTTTTTATATCTATAATATTGATAAAATAATAATAATTATTATCATTATACACAAAATAATTATTTTAAAAGCTAAAAAATGGGAAAAATAAAAATATGAGTAGATGAAGCAGGTAGATGACCTTGGCTTTGAAGTGTTGTAGCTTGTGCTTTGTGTTTTAATCCAGAAAATAAACCAGATAAAGAATTTTTAAAAAAAATAACAGATTCAAAAAAAATATTAAAAAAAAATAGGGAACAATTATATAATAAATTGATAGAATTTTCTAGATGAGATAATCCAAAGGTGTTTTTTGGTGTTTGAGTTGTAGATAATTATTTGATAGATGAAATAAATATAAAAGAAGCAAATAAGGAGTCAATGAGAAGAGCTTTAGTTGAATTATTTAGAAAAATTCCTATTGATGATATAGATTCAATTTTAATAGATTGAAATGATAATTATAAATTTGATGAATTAAAAAAACAAGCTATTTTTATAATAAAATGAGATTCAAAAATACTTGAAATATGAGCAGCATCTATAATAGCAAAAGTTTTTAGAGATAAATTAATGCTTACCTATTCAAGTTTATATCCAGATTTAAATTTAGAAAATCATAAATGATATGGTACTAAAAAACATATAGAATATTTAAGCTCAAAAAATAAAATTACATGAATACATAGATTGACATATAAACCTATACAAAAGTTACTTGAACAAAAACCAAAATTATTATTACATGTATGTTGTTGACCGGATGCTACTATTCCTATAGTAGACTTGAAAGATAAGTATGAAATAATTTGATTTTGGTATGACCCAAATATTCAGCCAAAAAAAGAGTATGATAAAAGGTTAGACAATTTTAAAAAAGTTTGCGAAATAGAAAAAATTGATTATATTGTATGAGTATATGATATTAAGAATTTTTTTGATGAAATTAAGGGATTAGAAAATACTCCAGAAAAATGAGAAAAATGTACTAAGTGTTATGATATGAGACTAAAAAAAACAGCAGAACTTGCAATTGAATTATGAATAAAAGAATGGACTACTACTTTAAATATTTCTCCACATAAAGATTTGGATAAGATGTTTAAAATAGGAGATAAATATTCTTTAAAAAATAATTTAGAGTTTTTAAAAATAGCATTTAGGAAAAATGGAGGATTTGAAAGAAGTGTAGATTATACAAAAAAATATAATATTTATAGACAAAATTATTGTGGATGTATTTATAGTGATACCTACCCTTGAGGTAGAATAATTTTAAATAATAATTAAAAAGTTATGTTAAATAATAATACAAATTTTGAATTTATTGATAATAGTGAATTAGATATAGATTTAGAATTATTAAGTGAATGAAAAAAATGATATATTGAATTAATAAATAATCCTTATTTAAATAAAATAATAGATGAAACTAAATCAGCTAAAGAATCTATTTTAGATTAATAATATATGAAAAAAGTTTTTGAAAATAAAATATTGAATGTTTTAAATACAGACCTATTTGATAATAGGTTTTTATTTGATGTATTTTTAAATATGAAAAATAATAAAGTTGAAATAATTTATATTTCTGAATTATTAGAGGAAAAAAAGAAAATACATATTTTAGAGAAAGTTAAAGAAAAACCAGCAATGTATTCTAATGTATATTCTCCAGAAGATGAATTAGAAATATTTAAAAATTTATTTAATGATGCAATAAAAAATAATAAAAAAATTCATATAGTTTGAGTTACACTTGATGAAGAAATAAAAATACTAGAAGATTATTATAGTATTTTAGATTATATGAGAGAAGATATAAATTGTTTTGATCCTAATTTTTCTGAACCATTAGTTACTGTTTCTGTTAAAATAGAAAATCTTATGTGGAAATGATCTGATTATAAGGCTTTGAAAGATAAAATATTTTTTAATCCACCTATAAGAGAATCTTGACAGGTAAAAGCTATGTTTAAATGAATAAATAGGTGAGTTATAGCTTGAATTTATATATCTGAATTTACAGAACAAATAGAAAGATTTTTAGAAACTTGTATAAAAGAAGAAAAAATATTATCTATAACTTTGTCTAAAGTTTTATATTATAATTTTATAAATATCTGATTTAAGTGAGAAAAAAAAGAACTAATAATTAATTATTAGTTCTTTTTAGTTAGTTATTTCAATCTCTGTTGTATCTTCCAATATATTTTTATTAACAAAATCTAGTTTTAATGTTACTTTATACTTTCAAATTTTATTGTAAGAATGTGTTGGATTTGCTTCTGTTGAAATATTTCAATCTCAAAAATCCCAAAAATATCATACTATTTGTCATTCAGATTCTTTAGAAGAAAAATTAATTCATTGTAGAGTTGGAGCTTTCTTCATACTTGTTGTTATTTTTGCTGTTTGTGGTCTAGGTTGTAATATTAATTTTTGAGATGTACTATATTCTTTTCAGCTAGTTGTTATTACTTTTAGTTTTATTTCATACTCTCAAGCTTTAATATATCTATGTCAAGGTACTATCGCATCTCTTTCTTCTATTTCTCAGTCTCAATAATCCCATATAAATTTTGCAATATTTTCATTTTTAACTTCACTTTTTGAAGCATCAAAAGATACAATTACAGGTGCATAAGCACTATTTTTAGTGATTTCTATTTTTAACATTGCATCTTTTTTTATTCATTCTATATATATTTTTTCTGTTAATTTAATTATATCATCAGGAATTCTTCTATTAACAAATTCATAATGAGCTGTTATTGTATGATTTCATTCTACACTAGCATAATAATTTCATATTCTATTTACTTCATCAATATCTCAATCTGAATTATAATCCCAACTAACATTTTTTAGTGTATATAATATATTATCAGCTCTTAAAAATCTTGCATCAAGTGTAAAATCTGTTGGTACTCATATTTCATCAATATAATATTCATTTACTTTTTTTTCATATTTTAAATTTTTTATTTCACCTCATTCATCTAGTATTATTAATCATTTTGATAGTGAAATTCTTTTTGGTATATTGATAGTTGTAGAAATTTCTTTTACTTCTCATATAGAATTTTTTAATATTACTTTTATTTTTTGTTCTCAGTATGTTTTAAAAGTAAAATTTATTTTACTAGATTCTTCAGGATTTATTATATCTCATTCTTTGGTAAATGTTTTATCTCATATAAACCATTTATATTCTACAATATATCAATCTCAAAAATTATTTTGTACATTTTCAACTTTAAATTCTATATCTAAATCATTTTCTAGTGAAATTGTGTGAGCTATTTCTCAATCTAAAGTCGTTTCACTTCATCATCAAATTGTAAATATTTTATCTAATACTTCAGATGTTTTATCATTACTTCTTATGTACATTCATATTATAGTTTCCTCAAAAATAGGTTTTCATACTTTAAATAATTCATTTGTCCATATAGGTTTAGTTAAATCATCTAAAAAATACCATTCTATTTTTCATAATTCTTTTAAAGAAGAGGCATCAAAATCAACTAGTTTTCATCCATTACTTAATTTTGTTTCATTTATTTTTACTGTATATGCTATATTTATATTTGGTATATTTTGTACTTGTTTTTCAGTTATTTTTCATTGTCTATCTACTACTTCTATGGTAAGACTTACTTTATAATTTCTTTTTTCTTTAAAATTGTATATTATTGTAGGTAATGGAGTTTCTTTTATATTTCCATCACCAAAATCCCATATATATTTTTTTATTTTAAATCATTTTCTTTCTTCACTTTTTGATAAATATTTTAAATCATATTTTATTTCTACAGGACCTATTAGGTTTGAAGTATCTTCATCTTTTATCAATGCATCTAATATTTCAAATGACTGACTAGTAAGTTTTGAATTATCATATATTTGTATATCTCAATAGGACATTTCTTGCCAATTTGGTAAAGATGCAGCTTTATCGTATATTATTTTCCAAGCACTAGCACTTGAAAAAGTAATTATTAATATTAATGCTCAAAGAATTCAATATCTAATCTTTTTTTGTTTAAATTCTTTTTTTGTTAGAAAAAATTTAAATAAATAAATAATTAAAAATAATGTTTCTATAAATATTAGTATAGAAAAAATAATAGTAATAGATTGTCTTAAAAAATTATTTATATCATTTAAATTTATTCATAATGAATAAAAAAAATTAACATCTTCAACTGTTTGAGCATTAATTACAACAAATCATAAAAAAGTACCTCCTATTATAAGAGTTATAAAAGTTATTATTCATAAAAATATAAATATTTGACTTATAGATATTTTTTTAGTATTGTTTTTTACAATCTTTTTTTCTAGTTCTTTTGCTTTTATGAATAATTTTGATCAAAAATTTGATGGTACAACTTTTGTAATTACTTTATAATTTTTATCTTTTATAACTATTTCTCAAGTTCACTCTTGTTGTTCTTTATTTTCTTCTATTGTTAGTTTTGTAACTGATTTCGCTTTGAATAATATATTTGTATAAATAGGGAATTTTATAATTTTAGTTTCTTTTATTAATTTATCTTTTCTGAAACATATTTTTACATAATTTTCACCAGGTTCTATAGTAGCAAAATCATATTGTTTTTCTATAAGTATAGTTAAAAGTATTTCTAAAGAGTTAAGATTTATATCAAAAATTATTTTTTCTTCTTTTTCATCTTCTTTTTTAATTTCTGTTTTATTTGGATTTGATATTATATTTTTTTCATATTCAGTTCTTCATATTTGTACTTCTTCATTTAATTCTATTTTTTGGTTTTCATTATCTCCAATTTGATTATCTATATTTGTTTCATTTTTTTCAGGTAAGTTTAAAACTTCTATTAAATCTTGCATATCTATAGTTTCATTTTTTTCTTCAAATTTACTTATTTCAGATAAATCTAAACCATCTAACACATCATTTGTTGTTAGATTTGTAGTATTTGGTGATAATTGATTTAAATCATAATCAAATATTTTATCACTAGAAATACTACCTTGTTCATTTAGTTTTTCGCTTTCGATTTCAATTTTTTTAGATGAAACTTCGTTATCTAAGTTATCTAAATCTAATTCTAATTTCGTTGGATCAAACATATACATTATTTATTAATAAATATTTATACTATATTATCATAATTATAAAAAAAAATCTAATAAATTGAATTGACTAATAAAAAAATACTATATTAATATAGTATTTTTTTATTTTATCATTGTTCCAGGATTTATAAAATTATCATTTTCTAGTATTCTTCAAGGCATACTATAACATTTTATACCAGTTTTACAATTATCTCATATAATTACTCAAAACTTATTTAATCAACTATCTATAAGTTCTCATTTGACAGGTATTTTTATATTCTCTTTATCATGTCTTAGATTTGCAGTTATAAATCATCAACCTATATTTACATTATTTCAAATTATAGAATCTCATATATAACTAAGATGAGGTATATTTGTATAATCTCATATATTAGAATTTTTTACTTCTACTCAATTTCATATTTTACAGTATTCTCAAATAACCGTATTTCATCTCAAATAGGTGTTTGGTCATATAATTGAATTTTTTCATATATATACATTTCATTCTATGTATGTTCCAGATTTTAGTAATGCTCACTTTTCTAATATAATATTTCATTTAATAGTTACTCACTTTTCAATTTTTCATTTAATTTTTGATTTTTCTAATTTATTTAAAAAATATGAATTTGATTTTAAAATATCCCATGGGTATCATACATCTATAAATTCTCACTCAATCTCAAAAGCTTTAAATGGAATCTTTTTTACAAATTCATTTATTGCATCAGTTATTTCATATTCATTTCTTATAGATAATTCTATATTTTCAGCAAAATCAATTATTTTTCAATTAAATTTATATACTCATAAATTAGCTAAATTTCAAATATTTTTTTTTGGTTTTTCTACTATTTTTTTAATATTTCAATTTATATCTACTTTAAAAATTCAATATTTTTCTGGATTTTGTACTTTTTTTACTAATACTCAATATCAATTAAAAGTTATTAATTTATTTATATCTTTTTTATCAAAAATACTATCTCAATTCATTATTATTAAATCATCATTTAATTTTATTCATCTAATAGCTGCTCAAGTTCATTTTTCATCAGATTGTTCTTTGTATACAATATTAATTCATTTATAATTATTTCATAAACTTTCTATTATTTTTTCTTTTTGATATTTTACAATAATTATTATTTCATCAACATATTTATATATAATTTCTAAATTATGATTCAAAATTGTTTTTCAAAATATTTTTATAAGTGGTTTTGGGATTGTTTTAGTTAATGGTCTTAAACGGCTTCATTCTCATGCAGCTAGTATAATTGCTTTCATTTTAATTATTATTAGTAATATAAAGATTTAGATTTTCCTATTTATATTTTAAAACATTATAACAAATTCTCATTTAAGTTTTCAAGGATTTTGCTCATAATAATCAATTATATCTAAAATATCTCATCTTTTAAATTCTTCAAATTTTTTTGTAAGTTCTCTTGCAACAACTATTTGATATTCATTTCAAAAATATTCTCAAATTTCTTTAAGAGTTTTTATTATTCTATGAACAGATTCATAAATAACTATTGTTTCTCAACCAGTTTTAGATTTTTTTCTTTCAATTAATGATTTAAATAATGTTTGTCTTCATTTTTTTATTGGTAAAAATCCTAAATATAAAAAATGATTCATTTGCATACCGCTTCACATTAATGCTGTTACAAAAGCTGTTACTCAAGGAATAGGAACAATATCCACTCATTTTAGTAAAGCTTCTTTTATTAAAACAAATCAAGGATCAGAAAATCAAGGAGTTCAAGCATCACTTATTAAAGCTATATCATGTCATTGTTTTAATTGTTCTATTATTTTATCGATTTTAGTTTTTCCAGAATGAGAATGAAAAGATATAAGAGGTTTTTTTATACCATAATGATTTAATAAAGTTGTACTAGTTCTAGTATCTTCACATGCTATAAAATCAACTTCTTGTAGTATTCTTACGGCTCTATATGTAATATCTTCTAAATTTCAAATCGGAGTTGCAATTATATATAACATTTTTATTATTTAAAGAATATTTTTTTAACAATCAATTTTTGTTAGTTCCACTAATTTATAAATTAAACTATTTTTATCTATCAAATCTCATATGAATACTTTTCTAGCTTGTTTAGTTTCTGTAAAGCTTATTTTTCACACATGTCTTTTTTTACCAAGAATTTCACTAGAAACCAAAAATTCAAAATTTTTAATAAAGTCTTCATCTAATAAAACATTTAATAAATGTTCATTTTTTTCTAAATATTCTTTAAAACATTTACCATAATCATATAATAAACTATTTTCTTTTATAAAAATAAGTATATGGTATAATCTTCACATACTAAAAATATATCAATCATTTACTATAGCATGTAAAAATTTTTCAATTGTAATATTTGTTCTAAGTGATGTTTGTCATTTTTTAATTGCAAATTTTCTAAATCATTTAGTTATAAATTTTTCTATAATTATATCAGCAGATTTATGATAAGATGTTATAACTCCTAATCAATCAGCTTTTGGATTTTCTTTTAAATTAAAATAATTTATCTCAGCTGAAATAATATTTTCTATAACACTTGTTGGTATATTTAAAAGAATTATTTCACCAAAATAATCAGATATTTTTTTTGTAATTATATCTTCTATGTTTTCTCAAAAAAATAAATCTTTATTATCTAATGTTGTTTTTGAAATTTTTCATTTTGCTATTTTTTTTATATAGTATTTAACATCTTTTTCCATCCAAAGTTTAGCTATAGCAAGTTTTTTTTTCAAATAATCAATTTCTTTTTTTAAATCACTATTTTCTTTTTTAATTTGTTTTAATTCCATTTTTTAGTTTTTTAATATATTATTTTTATTAATATAACATATTTTAAATAAAAAACAAACAAAAAAAGACATATAACAATGAAAAGTTAAAGGAGGAAACTTTTCACCGTTATATGCCTCAAATTAATATTACACTATTTTTTAAAAAATTGCAAATTTTATAATATTTTTTTCAAAAAAAACAAAAAATATTATACAAAAAAAAGAAAAGTTTATATTTCCTTTATTACATCAAAACCTCTCATACTTCAAATTACAGAAAATCATATAATTATATTTGTTTTATTATTTTTTCTTAATTTTTCTGCTACAAAATTAAGAGTTGTTCAACTTCAAACTGCATCATCAATTAGTAAAATATTTCATAATTTTTGATTTTTTTCTCATATATAAAAGCTATTTTTAGCATTTTCTAGTCTATCTTGAAATTTTGTTAGACTTTTTTGAGTTGGGGTTCAATGAATTTTTGAAATATTTAAAATAGATAAATTATCTTCTTTAAATAAAAAATAATCTCTTATATAATCCATTATCTGAATTTTTCTTCAAGTTAATGTCGGAGGAATAAATCAAATATAATCAAATATATAAACTTTATTTAATAATAAATATTTTTGATATAAATTTTTAGCAAAATCTTTTATAACTTTTAAATCACTATCTCACTTTGCTTTATGCATATCATAACCATATTTTGTTTTTCATATACTAGAAAAAGTGTACGGTTCTATTATGTATAATTCATCTAAATATTTTTCATCTTTAAATTTATCTCTAAGTTTTTTAGTTAAATCTATTAATCAAAACTCATTTTTAGATTTAAGTATTTCTAAACTTTTAAATTCATCTATTAAATCATCTTCTTCATTTTTATTATATTTTTGCTTTTTAAATCAATCTAATCAAATAAATTCAATTCATAAATTAGATTTTTTATAAAAATATTTATTTATTAATTCATTATTATTTAGATTTAAAGTATAATTTTCATTTACTTCTTTTGATATTTTTGAATTCATAATTTTAAATTAAAATTTAATATTACTATTAATAATAGCTAAAAAAATATTTTTAGCAAAAAGATTTGTATTAATTTAGAACAATTTTGTTTAAAATTTTCTCTTTATGAATAAAAATAAGTTTTAAAAATTGATTTTTTGTTTTTTTATCTATAATAAGATGAATTAATACTTAAAAATATAAAAATGTTAGATATAAAAATTATTAGAAATAATCCAGAATTAGTAAAAGATAATATATTCAAGAGAAACTTAGAATTAAACTTAGATAAATTTTTAGAAATAGATACAGAAAAGTTGGATTTAATTATAAAAGTAGATGAATTAAGATCTATTAAAAATAAGGTAAGTAAAGAAATAACTACATTATCAAATGAAGATAAAAAAGTTAAAATAATTGAAATGAAAAAACTTTGAGATGATTTAACTATTCTTGAAGATAGACAAAAACAAGTAGAAGAAAAATGGAAAGAAATGTATTATAAAATTCCTAATTTATTAGATGAAACAGCTTCTATTTGAAATACAGATGAAGATAATTTAGTAGTTTATAAATTTAGTGAACCTACTAAATTTGATTTTGATATTAAATCACATTATGAAATATGAGAAGCTAAATGATGGATAGATACAGAAAAATGATCGGAAGTAAGTTGAGCTAGATTTTGGTATTTGAAATGAGATTTAGTTTTATTACAATTTGCACTTATAAATTATGCTATGACTAAACTTGTAGAAAAATGATTTACACCTATTTTACCACCAGTTTTAGTAAGAGAGAAAGCCATGTTTGGTACTTGATTTTTTCCTGCTTGAGAAGATGGTATTTATAGTGTAAATCCGTGAGATGATGATTTATATTTGGTTGGTACTTCTGAAGTTCCAGTTACTTCATACCATTGTGATGAAATTTTAGATTTAGAAGAATCTAAAAAGTATGTTGCATATAGTCCATGTTTTAGAAGAGAAGCTTGATCTGCTTGAAAGGATACAAGATGAATTCTAAGATGACATCAATTTGATAAAATAGAAATGGTTTGTTTCTGTAAAAATGATGAATCAAAACAAATGCATGATTTTATGATAAATATAGAAGAAGATATTTGGAAAGGTCTTTGAATTCCTTTTCAAAAAGTAAATGTTTGTTCAGGTGATTTAGGTAATCCAGCTATGAAAAAATACGATTTAGAAGCATGGATGCCAGCACAAGAAAAATATAGAGAAGTAACAAGTTGTAGTAATGTTTGAGAATATCAATCAAGAAGACTTGGTATTAAATATAGAGATAAAAATGGTGATTTACAATATGCTCATACTTTGAACGGTACGGTAATAGCTATGAGTAGGTGTTTAATTTCTATTATTGAAAATTATCAAACTAAAGAGTGAAATGTAAAAATTCCAAAAGCTCTTATTCCATTTATGTGAGGTAGAAATGAAATATAAATATTGTAAAATGTAGATATTTTATTAAAATGTTAAAAAGTTTTTTTGTTTTATTTTTCTAGTGATAAATATCTTATGAATTATTCTAAATTTCAAAAATTTATATCAAGTTTCTTGATTTTTTCTTTACTTTTTAGTATTACTTTTAATGTTCCGTATTTTGATTTTAAAATATTTGCATGAAGTCAGGAATTTTATAATTTAGTATCAATAATAGTTGATGAAGATACTTATAAGGAAATAAAAAGCGAAATTGAAACATATTCTAAAAATATACAGTGAGTACTTGAAAATACTAAAGTAGTTATTTTACCTACTCCAAAAAATATAGATGCTTTTAATATAGCATCCTTAAATGAAGGATTATATAATGAATGATATAAATCTATAAAAAAAGATGCTGATTTTGAATCAAAATTAATTTGAACAGTTATAGTTTGAGATTTTAATGTACCTACAGTTTTTGCTAATAATACATATTCTAGAACTATTCTTCCATTTACAGATTTTGAAGATAAGGTATATATATATAATCATGAAACTAAAAGATATGAAAAAAATTCAGATAATAAGGATTGATTGAAATCAGAAATATGGCATTGAGTTATTACACCAAATTTATGAAGTTTTTGAGAAAATATTGCTTGATTAAAAGATTATTTTGCTAAAAATGATGATTATTATAAAGGAACAGGTAATTTTAAATATTCAGAATGAATTTTGAATTGAAATAAAATACAACCAGTTCCTTCTGTTTATGATCCATTTGTTTTTTATTATGATCAATTTAGAGAAGAAAAAGCTTTAAATTATAATAGTTTTAAGGCTTATGAGGCATATTTAGAAAATAAAGAAGATATATTATATAATAGGTATAGTAAAGGTTTGGCAAATAAGTTAAATGAAAAAATACTTTGAAGTTTAAATAAAACTATAAGTACTTGATTAGAATGAATTTTAAATAAACAAGAAGAATTATGAGATAAATATCCATTTTGACCACCTTTAGAAAGTATTATTTCTGGTTTAACTGATAATAATTGACCAGATACTACTAATGTTTATGATATACAAACTAGGCATATTATTAATAATATAACTAAACAATTTATAGGAATATTTGCTAAATGAATAATTTGATGATTTAGAGAAGATGTTCATAATGCTTGAAGATATAATAAAACTGATTCAAAGGTAAATGTTGATACAATACCTTATTTTATAACTATGCTTGATACCATTAATTCTGAAATTATAAAAGATGTAAATACTGAATTAGAAAATTATATAGATGCAATAGTACTTAATGGATTAGCATCAGATATACTTATACCAGAAGAATTTACGGTTGAATCTGAATGTTCTGAGGCAAAAAAGACTTTTTCATATTATTGAAAAAAAGCATCTGAAATAACTAATGCATCAGAATGTACTATTTATAGATGAACTACTCGTAATCATTGAACACTTGTTGAGGCAAATAGAGCTTATAATGTAAATAACTCTCAACCTGATATTGTTAGTTGTGATAACTGAAGAAATTACCCTCGTTGTATTCAAAGTATATGGAGATGAAATACACCATTGAATTTAGAATCAAATCCTTTTTTTCCATTAAGACTTAAATCACAATCTTATGAAGATTTACCTCTTCATATATTTGATATAAATTGATCGATAAAATCTACAGATTCTACAAAAATACCATCACCACTTAATTGTTTACCAAAAAATGCTCAAACTAAAGAAGAGCAAACAGAGAAAGAATGTGAAAGAAATAGTGAATGAAATGAAACATGATTTTTTTTAAAATTATATAATAATCTTATTTGATTTTATAGTGATTTTTTACCAGTTGCTAGTGCAAATTTTTGAATATGAAATCATTGATCAGGAGGCTGTTCAACTACTAATATTTATGTTAATGGTAATAGTTTTGCATCATCTTGAGGTTCAAATTGTTGATGAAATCCTTGAACTACAACACCAGATCCTTGAACTACAACACCAAATCCAACTCCAACTCCAATTCCACAATTTGATTGTCCTGCTTGATTTCCAATTAATAATTGAAGAATTGTTTCTGATAAATCTTTTTCATCTAATTCGTCATGGCAAAATACAAATCCTGCTTCTTGATGTTATTATGCTTGTAATGATTGATTTATATGAACTGATTGTTCAATTCCTACTTCTTGTGCTAGTGAACCTACATGAGCTAATATTAACACAATAACACCTTGATTAGCTACAGATGTATTACAAAAATGGCAAAATACAAATTCTTATTTAGCTTGTTATTATACTTGTAAAGCTTGATTTACATGACCTAATTGTTTAACTCCTACTTCTTGTGCAGATGAAAAACCAGATGGAAAAAATATAGATGCATATTCATTTCAAACTTGAACACCTACAGCTGTATGACAACAATGGCAAAATACAGATCCTTCTTGAGCATGTTTTTTTGAATGTAAAGTTTGATATAGATGAAATACATGTTTGGGAGTTTCTCCTTATCCTACAAACACAGGTACAATTGATAATAATATTTCTTGTAAAAATTTAGTTATAAACCCGGAACAATGAGAAGTTCCTTTTCAAACAAATTTTTTATGTTATCCAAACAATTGAAGTAATTATGAAATAAGTATAAAAAAATGAAGTGAATTAATACATACTTCAAAAGAAAAAAATTTTTCATATAAATTTGATGATATATGAGATTATACAGTAGAATGTATAATAAATTGAGAAGACTGAGTTTCAGATTGTATGAAAAATATAAAAGTATCTCCAAAAAAATGTAATAGTTTAGTTGCTAATTATAATCCTAGTACTAATAAAATTAATTATAATTGTAATACTTCAACACCAAATGATACTAGCTCTACTTATAAAATACTTATAAGTGATTGATGGACGACAAAAGAATTAAATCAAAAACAATGAACATATGATGTAGAATGAGATTGAATATATACTTTAGAATGTTATGTTAATTGAGAAAGAACTATTTCAAAATCTAGTTGTCATAGTGAAATTGATACAAATCCTAGTGATTTTACAGATGATACTTGAAATCCAACTCCTCCAGAAATAGAGTGATTAGAACCAAATGAACCAGTTGTACAAAATTTTAATTATAGACAAATAACATCTCATATTTTTCATAAATCACCTACTGCTGAAGAATTATCTAGTCAAATAAATGCTTTAGTAGCTCCAAATTTACCTATTGATAGAGATAGATATATTGATTTTATAGCTGCAGATATGAGATATGCACTTATAAAATATCCTTATTTATTCAGAGTAAAAGTAGGATGAGACGAGACTGTTAATCTTGAAAATGCTGAAAAATCTTTGAAAGATTATTTAGATCGTATTTCTAGACAAATAAATAGTCTTATTAATAAGCATAATCCATCAAAGTTACAATGAAGAGATAGAGAACTTTATGAAACATTATTAAAAACTTGAGAATATCCAGAAGCAAACATTGATTTATATACTTTTTTAAAAAATAAACCAAATAATACACTAAATATAACTTGAAATTCAAAAGAAATTAGTTATTTAGATACTTTAGTTTTAGCTATTTATTGGAATAATCTAAATTCTATTTCAGCTAAATATGCATTTGTATTTGATAATTATTTAATTGATCAATTTTGAGAACCAGATATAAATTACTTATTACCAAAAAATAAAAAACTTTATGAAATAGCATATTTGTGAGCATCGTGAGATGCTAGAAATATGTATGTAAAAATGGATCCAAAAGCTAAACAAGATAATCCATATGCAGATATATTTTCAAAAAATATAAATCTTTCATCATTATTATTTTGAGCTAATATTTGAGATTGATTATGATGAGAGGATAAAGAAGCAATTTTTAAATGTGCACCACCAGATTGAGTTCCTATTTGGAGATGGATACCAGCTATTATGTGTCGGCTTTGAAATATGATGCCTCCATCTATTTCTATTTCCGATTGAGTTTGTGGACCAAGTATTATTTCTTCATCAGATAATTTTTTATCAAATACAAAATTTTCAAAAGAAGAAAAAGAAGAAATTTTACAATGCAGTATGGTTAAAAATGAAAATTGAATAAATAATTGTATTGAATCAAAGTTAGATTGATGAACAATAGAGCTTACTTCAGATAGTGAAAAATATTATTATAATAAAAATGCTATTTTAAAAGCAGAAATAAAAGATAAAGATTGAAAAACTGTAAAAATAGCTAATACTAGTGATATTGAGTTTAGGTTAGAAAAAATAGAAGTAGCAATGAACACTTCTTTGGATTTGACAGATTCAAATAAAAAAACTATTTATGATGTAGGTGATACAAGTAATAGGGATTTATCAAAAATCAAAAATTATGTAACTTTTAAAGATTGAAAAATTAGATCACAATATTGAATTGCAAATTATTGAATATGAGTTAAGTCAAATGATGCAGATATATCTTTAAAAGCTTATATAAATATTAAAGATTCTAATAATAATATAATAAAAACTATTGAATCAAATGATTTAAAAATACAAGTTAGATGAGATAGATTATTTAATTTATCTTATAAATTAAATAATTCTACTACAAATTCTTTATCAAATTCTATAAAAGTAAGTGATAAAGCAAATCTATATTTAGTAGATTGATTTGATAATAATATAGAAACGGTTTCAAACATTATAAAAAATTCTTCATTAAGTGAAGAAAAAATGGTATTAGTTTTAGAAAACTTATCGTCTAATGGAACCAAAAAACCTATTGAATATCCTCTAAAAGTATCTATTTTAAAGTGAAATAAGCAAGTAGTTGAAGATATAACTATTGATACTATAGGTACTTTTAGAAATTTATTAGCAATTGAAGAATCATGAAGTTATAAAATAGAAATAACTGATAATAGTTGATTTAAAACAGTTAAAAATATAGAATTATTAGCAGATATACCAGATAGAGTAGATATTAATCTAGGTACTAATATTATAGAAAAATGATGAAATGTTTCTACAAACTTTGTTACTATATATGATAAATATAATAATCCAGTTGTTTGAAATTTTTATGATTTGAAAATGGAAATAACTTGAAATGATAGTTTAGAATTTTTAGACAATTCATCTAAATCATTAAATACTACTACTTATGAATGATATAAAATATTTAGATTAAAATCAAAAAATATATCTTGAAATAATAATATAAAAATTACTGTTTCTAATAGTAATGGTCAAGAAATTATAAATTGACTTAAAAATATAAGAGTTTTAGATTCTATAACATTATCAGTAACTCCTTTAGATAATGAGATAAAAGTATGATGATGAAAATATAGTTATGAGATTTCTCTTATAGATTGAAATTGATCAATGTTATCAGAATTATCAGATTTTAATTCTAGAGTTTATATGACTGCTAGTCCTGTATTTATTAAAACTATTGAACCTTATTTTGAAATAAAAAATTGAAAAGCAATAGTAGAATTTACTACAAAGACTGTAGCATGAGAAAAAGTACCAGTAGAATTTCAAATAGAATGATTAAAAAATATAATACAAAAAAATATAACAATACTTCCAGATAAGCCTATGAAGATAGACTTAAATTTATCAAAAAATAAAATGGAAGCATCAAAAGATTCATATTCCACTTTAAGTGTAGAATTAAAAGATAGATATAATAATTTAGTATTTAATGATAATACTACCAATACAAATTTAGAAATACTTGATCAATATTCAGATATAATTACCTCGCCCAATAAAAATGTAAAAGTAAAAAAATGAGTAAGTACTTTTAGAATATATTGAACTAATAATCCATGAGTAGCTTATTTTAAAGTATGAACAGATCCTTCTTTAGAATTAAATTCTTTTACTATAAAAGATGAAAATTCACCAGATTTAACTATAGAATGAGTATGAGAAAATGTGTTAAAAATAGAAACTTTTTATTTTTGGAATAAAAATAAGGTACAATGAAAAAAATATAATTCACTTTATACTACTTTGTTATGATCAAATTATTGAGATATATATGAACATGATTATTTAGCATGAAGTTTGTTATTTGAAAGAAATAATAGAGCATTAGCAGTAACTTCATTATTAAATAATCCATATTCATATAATAATGTATTAGATTTAGATATTAATTGATGAATAAAAAAATTACATTCTAGTTGAGATTTATCACAAGATATAGAAGTAAATACTACTTTTATTAATGGTAAGTTAGGTTTTGATATTAATAATAAAGCATTAAATATTTATATAGCTAAAGTTTTTTATAATTTTAATAATGATACTAAATTAACTTCTTGTGATAATGACACTATTCAATCATGTATAGATAAAACTAACACTTCTATATCTTTAAAATCTAAATCAGATAAATATCGTTCTTATATAGATAATAATAAATTAATTTTTAGAGATAACTATTGAAAAAATTTATTTGAAATATCAAAAGATTGAACAATCAATAGATTATGAACAGTCGATTTTGAATATAATAAAAATAATACTTGAAAATATTTATCTATAAATATAAAAACTTGATGACAAATTATATGAGAATTAGTTTATAATTTTGTTAATAATAATAATAATGATTCTATTAATCAATTTACAAATGAATTGCCTTTTAATAATAGGATAGATAATCCTAATACTAAAAATAATATTTTGGTATTATTAAAAACATCTTCTTATTGATTATATGATAATTGAAATACAAATAATAAATCAAAAATATTTTATTATAATGATCCATTTGCTTCAAATAATAAATTAAATACATTTTCTAAAGATAATTTATATTGAATAGAAAATTTTACTAATAAGGCTTGAATTTGATGGAATGAAGGTAATAAATCATTATTAGCATTTTCTGCTTGAAAAACAGTATGAGAATCTGTTCAGGATTATATGAGTTTTTGAGTTATAAATTTATGAGATCCTGTTGTAAGTTTAAAAAATATAAAGAAAAAACTTCCAAATTCAAATATTGATAGAAATTTTGATTCAACTATTTGAAAATTATTATCTAGAGATGATGATATAGTTTGATATCAAGTATTTGATTATAATAAAGATAATAAAAAAGATATATTATTAATAAAAAACGACAATTATTTAAAATTATTAGAAAATAAAAATATAGAACAAAATTTTATAGATATGTGAAATCTTGCTTATATAGCAGATTTATGACAAATAGATTTAATAAAAACTTGAGATTTTACTTGAGATTGATATGATGATATATTTTTTGTTAATAAACATTGAAAACCATTTTTATTAAATAATATAGAGAAAGATTTCACTAGATTTTCTTTAGAAGAAAAATTTAATTTATCTTGAAGAATAGTTAGAGCAGAAAAATTTGATATGGATAATGATTGAATAGATGATATAGTAACTTTAGATGATTTTTGAGAAATAAATATATTTTATTGATGATGAACCAGTGCTGATCCACAATTTACTAAAAATACTGTATCTAATGATCAATGAATAAAATTAAATGAAGAAGTTAGAAATGATAATTGATTAGTTTATTTTGATTGATTGTATCAACCATGAGATGTAGTAACAGATAATATAAAGATAGATAATTATTTATTTTTAAAATATCCTTACTCTAAAGATAAATTTAATAATTCTATAAATGAAATTACAGGCTTTTGAAATGTAGTAGATAATTCTAGTTATCATGATATTTGAGATATAGATTTTCCAGTTTGAATAGATAGTAAGTATTTTTTAAAAAGTGAATATAGTGAATATAGTTGATTGAGAGTAGAAAAGAAGTTTAGAGATAAAAATCATGGTTTTATGTCTTCAGGTGATATTATAGAAGTAGAAATTACTCTTAAGAATCTTTTAAATAAAAAATTAGATAATGTAGTATTTACTGAAAAGGTACATGAAGTATTTAAATTAGATAAAAAATCATTTAAGTCTGAAATAGATTTTGATATATATGATTGAAGTGCTTGATTTACTTATTTGATTGATAAATTTGATATACCAAGTGGTTGAAATTTAAAATTTACTTATGAAGTAAAGGTTCAACCTTTGAAATATAATTATTTAGAAGTTTGATTATTTGAAAATTGAGAAGTTTGAGATGATAATTTTTGAGATATAATTATAAAACCAGATAATCAAAATTGTAGTGATTCTATAGAAATATATAGATCTATAACTAATAGAACATATCAAAAATGAACAAAGGCACCAACTTGTGATAGTAATAAAATAAGACTTCCAAATGAATTAGAACAAAATACTATTGATACTGATTGAAATTGAGTTCCTGATTATATTGATAGACTTACTGGTGATATGAATGAACTTAAAAGATATTCACAAGAACAATTAGCAAAAAATAGTATTGATAGTGATAATGATTGAATTCCTGATGATGAAGATTTTTTTGAAATGGATTGAAGTATTACAGTTGATTTATGATGAATTTGAGAAAAAATAGATACTGCATTAACAGAGTTAGATAATTTAGTTCAATGATTAAATTGTTGATTTGGTAATGAATCTTGTTTTGCTTCACCACTTAACTGGGCTCCATTAGCTCCTTGATCAGATCCAGTTTTTATGTGAAAAACTATATGAGATTGATTGTTAGTAGATGAATGAATTCCTATTTTTTCATCAATGACTTGGATGCAGGTTTGACCATTATGTATTCCAACTGTATGGCCTATAAGTATATTATCTACTTGATGTTCATGACAATGAGCTTGATGATTATTGTGAATTGATAACCCAACAAACTTTTTTAGATTATTTGTTACACCTACTCTTACATGATGAGTTTGAACTGCTGCTTGTTTTTGATGACCAGCAAGAATTGCATGATACTCTAATATGCCTTGAATTTCTCCATTATTTCCTTGATGAAATTGTATAGTAGTAGCTAAAAAAACTTTTTGATGTGCTAATGATTGATCTGATTGAGATCCAGCATCTATTTGAATACCTAATTATTCTACAGATTGAAATTTTTGAGTTATAAACTGAAATTGTTCTGATAAGGAGGAACCAACAAAAGACCTTTCTAGTGATGATATTAAAGAGTATTTAGAAGAAGCAAAAAAAGGACCTGTGGAAAAAGCATTTGAATTTTTACCTTGATCTTTTTCAGAAAATCCACCAGCATGACTTTTTAGACAATCTTCTTGAGATTCAGATATTTCTGTTAGTTTAGATGTAGAATCTATTTTTAGTTGAGATTTTGAAGATATTATAAAGATTGATATGAGAAGAATAACACCTTTTCCTAGTTGGTTAATGGATTGGGTTACTAGACAAATAGAAGAAATAGCTAATAAATTAACTGATTTTCCTACATTATTTGTTATTCTTCCAGATTTCAGTTGAATTATGAATTGAGATTGGTGAGAATTTAGTTGAAATAATTATAGATCACAATTAGATAATTTAACAATAGATCCAAATTTAACATGAAATGAAACTATTTCTAATTATAGTAGAAAAGTAAATTCTTGAATAAGAGAAGCATATGAATTTATATCAAATACTCCTTTGGTATATATAGATCAAGAAACTGTTAATATAGCTTTACCATGGTTATCTGAAGCAGAGCTAAATAGAACAATAGCATCTCGGTCTAATACTTTGAATCAACGGGAAACAGAATTAGAAAGAGCTAAAGAATCTTGGTGATGAATATGAGCTAGTGCAGAATTAGCTATTGATGCTGATAGATTAGTTAATTCACTTAGAGATAATTTAGAAGTAATAAAATCTTATGCAGATATTCCAGAACTTATAAATGAACTTATAACAAAAAAAGAAGATTATTTAGAACAAATATTATGTAATATTGATACAATTTCTTATATTTTGTGATGACGGATTTGAAAAAATGGTATTAGATTTAAAGCTTGGGTAGAATTGTATATTTTGATAAAAGCTATATTAAAATCATGGCAATTATTAGTAGATGTATTTTTGGATTATGAACAAGAATGTCATGATTGTAAAAATGAAAGACAAGATGCTTTAGAAGAACAATTTTCATGGATAGATATGATTATGCCAAAAATACCTATAATTAGGTTTCCTAAATGGCCAGATATTATACTAGATTTACATAATATAAGAGCTTGATTAAGAGTTACTTTACCTGAATATAATATCACATCTAAACCAATAATATTACCTAGTTTACCAAATTTATATTTACCTTTAGCTCCAGATTTTAATCTTACAGCAGATTTAACATTACCACAATTACCAGTTTTACCTATTTTGGAAATACCTCAATTACCTGATCTACCAACATTACCTACTATAGAATTACCTGATTTACCACCACCACCAAAACTACCAAAAATGATTGCTGGTATAGAAATAGTTGTAGATATAATTAAGCTTATAACTAAAGCTATGTGTATTTTAAAATCTTCTCCATTTCATCCTGAATGGAGGGCTTGAGATCAAATTGCTTTTTTAACAGAAAGGACTTGATATTTATGATCTGATTTCTTTGAAATTTCTCTTCCTGAATTTTCATTTCCATTTGTAGATGCAATAAAAGTTACTACATATGTTAATTTAGAATTTGAAGCAGATTTTATAGTTGAATTAGCTAAACAAATAGCTATGCCGATAAATGCTTTTACAAATGATTTTACAAATATATTTAATATAAGACCAAATAATATAGATTTAAGAAATATTTGACCAAAATGAGTTGATATAAATATAGATGCAACAATTGATGATTTATGAGCAACAAATATAAAAGATAAGCTTTCATTAATTTTTGCTAATAAGATTTCTACTAATATACAACATTTAGCTAAAGAAATAGAAAAATGAAAAAATGAAACAGTAGATAATTTAGAATTTAAAAAGTTAATAAATAAATCTCTATCTTCAAAAACTATTACTAGTGATAATAAACTAGAAAAAGTTAGATGAATATGGGAAGAAGTAAATAATATGACTTATTCAAAAGAAGATAAATTAATAAAAGAATTACAAGATAATAATATAGAAAAATTTGAAGTAGTTAAAGATATTATAAATACTGAAATTATAAAAAATAAAGAATTAAAAAAGAAATATAATTCAATTTGAAAGAGTTCAATAATGACAAAAGTATCATCTGAGGATCCAAATAAAATCGAATTATATAATAAAACTTTATCAAAATATAATGATAAATTTGTAGAGACTGCTAAAAAATTAATAGTTTGAGAATGAGATAATATAAAAAATGAATTAAAAGAATATTCAAATGATTTGATGAATTCTATAAAAACTCCTTTAGAAAATTACAGCAAATGACAAAAAAATATAGATATAAATAATCGTTTATTAGCAACAAATAATGTATTAGCTAATTCTAATATTTTAGCTATTACTAGCTCTACTTCTTGAACTAGTACTCCTACTCCTAATTCTTGTCAATTACAAGCTTCATCATCTTATAGATATAAATATGAATGAATATATATTTTAGAATGAGGTACTTCTTATAGATTATTTGATTATTTAAGTGAACTAAATTGAGATGAAAAACCTACAATAGTAGATTTAGATAATGATGGTGATGAGGATATATTGTATTTCGCAAATGGACAATTATTTTTTAAAGAAAATACTAAAAATACTCCTGTTAAATCATATGTAACTACAGCTCCATTAATAGTAAAATCTGAGAATAATAAATTTTATAAAAATGAGTTTTATGAAGCAATAAATAATGCTCAGGAAATATGAGTAAATGATAGAAGTATTATTATTTGATTTAAGGCACCTACAAATAAAGAAATTAATAATTTTAGAGTATGATTTTATAAAATAGTAGATAAATTTTTAAATAAAGGAAGATATAATTATAGGCCAGAAAATATTAAAAAAGATATAATTGATTGAATATCTTGAATAAATGAAGTTACAAAGCGTGATGAAAATGAAAATTTTATATTAAGAAAAAATATAGCATATATAGATAAATTATCACAGTGAAATTTATGAGTTAAATTAAAAACAGTTGAACTTATAGATATAAAAGATGATTTAACAGATAATAAAATTGTATATCTTAATAAATGAACAAAACTTTATGCTTGATGAGATTCTTTTAATATTACATATTTTAATGTAAATAATGAAAAAGAGAGATATTCAAAATTAGTAAGAAAATATGAAAATATAGAATTTTCTAATAATATAAAAATAGTTTCAATTACTTGAAATGCATATATTAAATGATCAAATAATGTATATTATGATTGAATGGAAATAAGAGACTATATAGGTAAGCCATTATTTCCATGAAGTACTATAACATATTCTGAAGAAAATGAATTAATGAATTATTTAGAAATTAAGTATTATGATGAATCTAAATTAGAATTGGATTTTTCTGAAATTTCATCTTGGGAATTACAAGATTTATGATATAAGACTAGTGATTATTATATAAGAACAAATAGAGATAATGATTATTATTATGCTAAAGTTAATTCTTTCAAAGACAATATAAATTCTACATTATCAAATCAAATATTATTAGCACCTCAAAGAGAAGCAGATTCTAATTCTCCTGAACTAAGTATTTCTTCAATAAAAATACCAGTATATCAAAAAAAATTAATTAATCTTACTGAATATATTTATGAAGATTGGTGAATAGGTAATATAAAAAAAGTTATAATTGATATGGATTTATGAGAAGATACAAATAGTGATTGAAATAATAAAAATGATGATTCTTCAGTAGAAGATAAATATAAAGATAAGATCGATATTCGTTATTCAGAAGCAACCTTAAGAATAGAATTTTGAAAGTTTGATACTATTTTTAGTAGAAAAATATGAATTACTTTGATAGATGAAAATGATAATGTTTGATATAAAGAAGTAGATTTTGAAGTTTATGCACCAACACCAAAGGTAGAAGATTATTTATCTTGAAAAGTAGAGTGAGAAATAGATGAAGAATTAACATATGAACCTATAAGTTTATTTAGATTTAGATGAGGGGTTATTTCTAGTTTAAAAGATAATAATCAATCATTTAAAACTGATACAGATGTTTGAAAATATTGGTTTGATATGTCATCAGTTAATAATTCTACTAATTGATTAACTTTATCATTTTCTGGAGAAGAAGTAGCATATATTAATGAGAATACTTGAAAGATTAGTTTAAAAGATAATTCTTCAAGTATTAAAATAGATTTAAATAGTTCATGATTTCCAAAGATGACTATTAATAAAGATTGACAAGATATATTTACTCAATTTATTCAAGTACATTGAATAAATAGGGTGAAAGTTACAGAAAATATTGAAAATCAAACTATAAAATGAATATATTTTAAACTTATAAATAAAGAAAATTATTGACTTTATACTATACCTGAAAATATAGATTATAATCCTTGAGCTTTATCTATATATAAACTAAATGATCCTTCTAAACAAAATGTATTTACTATTTTTAAAGATTGAAGAATAAAAAAATTGAATCAATCATATAAATTAACATATGAAAATTCAAGTGAAGATTATTTATATTTTAATTTAATGGAAAATAATATAAAAATATGAATACTTAAATATGTTATTAATAGTGATTATATAATAAGATAAGTTCAAATAGATAAAAAAAGCTACTCTGAAATTTCAGAGTAGCTTTTTTTATACTAAAATAGTTTTATAATAATGGTGTTTTATCAGCTTGTAAACAGAATTCTTTAGCTTTCTGTTATTAGAAAAATTCCTAAGATATTTTTTCTATATAATCAGATTCTTGTAATATATATTTTTTTTCTTCTGATATTTTTATTTTTTCCAGTATTTTACTATAATTAAAATAAAATATTAATCTTTTTTAATTATAGTAAAAGTATTTTTATGTACAATTTTTCAAACAGAATCAATATATTTAATTTCATATAAATTAGTTCAAATAATCATATTATTATTATATGAAGCATGATACCTCCAAGTACTACCATCAAAAGAATTTAAAATATAGTCATTAACAGTTACTTTTGATATTCATTCAATTAAAACTTTTCATTTAATAGTTATAAAATCAGTACTAGTAGTAAAAGTACTTTTTGTTGTTGGTTCAGTAAATGTAAATTGACTACCATCAACATCAAATGTTTGTATTTTAAATCATGAATTATTATTAATTAAATCAGATGAAACATTTTTTAATTGATAATCTAATAGTAAAATAGTTCTATAGTATATATTGTTATATAAATTTAATACTTTTTTATCATTTCTAGTAAGATTTGATTTGGAATTAATTTTTAATATTTGTTGTTTTAAAATATTTTGTAGATTTAAAACAGTTTTTATATTTTTTTCGTATCTATATTTTATAAATATTTTTTCAATTTTTTTATTTAGGTCTTTTCAATTTTTATATTCTAGTTCTATTTTATTTGCAGATAGAATAGTATCTTTATACAATTTTTTTTCCAAATCAATTGCATATACTCAACTAAAAATAATACTAGATATAATTATTGAAATAAATAATAAGCTAATTTTTTTCATAATTTTAATAATTATTATAATTTAAGTCTTTGTAATCTATAATATTAGTAGGAGCTTTTATATCTACTTTTTTAGATTCTTTAGTTCAAATATTTTTTATAGTTCAGTTAATAATTTCTTTATTTCAACTAAATGCTTTTAGTATTAATATAAATATATTATTATTATCATTTTGGTCTATTTTTATATTTAAATCTCAAGATATTTTATTATCTTCAATATTATTAGATATAGTATTATTTAATATAGTATTATTTAATATAGCTTTTCAATCTAAATAAATTAGAGAGTCACTATCATCTATAATTAATGAAATTGATTTTTCAATATTATTTATTTTTTTATCTAAAGTAATATTAACTCAATCCCTAGAAACTCTTACTATTTTTCATAAATTAGTTATATCTCAAACTTTTAGACTATTAGCATCTTCATCAGCTATTATTAAAACATAATCAGAAACCTTTTCATTTATAGTAATAAGACGATTTTTAAAACGTTTTTGATAAGTTCAAAAAATAGTAGCTTCTTGTCAAGTTAAATTCTCAATTTTTGTAAATATTTGAAATACATATCAACCATTTTTAGTAGCTCAAATTATATATTCACTATTATCTAGTGGATCTAAAATAGTATTTTTGTTTATATTAAGTACTTCATAATTTGGTGTTCAAACAAAATAATCCTCTCAAATAATTAATTTATTTCATCATACATATACTTCTTTTCAAGCATATTTATTATTTTGAATAATAAAATATTCTAATGGTACTCATTCTACTTGTTTTAAAGAAATTTTACTTTGTATATAGGCTAAATCACTAATTCTTTTTGAATTTCTAGTATCCATACTATTTCATGTAAAAATATCAGAAAAACTAAAATTATTATTTAATTCAAATTTATTTTTAGCATATTCTCAAGTATGATTTATATTTAAGAAATCTTTTCAGCTTTCGAAGAATTTCGAATAACCAGAAATCTTTTTATTTTTTATATCAATATTTATATCAATAATATCTTTATATTCATCAGAATATATATATTCATATTTTTCATAATCAAAAGTCCAACTTTTTTCTAATATTTTAAGTTTAAAGTTTCAGTTATTTAAAATATTTTCGTTATCAAATTCTCAATTAATAACAAATTCATTTTGTAAATACTGATTATTTACTTTATTAGAAAATGATATTTTTTTATCTTTATATACAAATTTTCAATTTAAATTAAAAAACTCATCTAGTTTATTTATTCAAGTATAATCTATATTTAATTCAGATAGGGAATTATAAACATTAGTTTTTCATGAAATTTTACCATTTATAATAGTAGAAATTTCATTTTTATCAGTATCCCAATTATATAAAGAATCTTGAAAATAAAAATCTCAAGTTATATTTTTATTTTCTAATTTTAATTTCATAACCGTTTTAGAATTATATCCATTTATATTAGTATTGAAATCTATTTTTGTAAATTTATTATTTGTATCTAAAGTAGATTTGAAATCAAAATTAAAATCATCTTCAAAATCTGTAATTTGTAAATTTAAGCTACTTTTATCTTTATAATAAAAATTAAATAATCAATTATCTCATCACATTATATCATATTTTGCCTCAAGTATTTTAGTATTATTAAATACTATATGTCATAAATTTTTTATTCATTCAAAACTACTTCATTCAAAACTTATTTTTACATCAGTATTATTTATAAATTCAGCATAAAATTTTCAAGCATTATTTAATTCTTTTAATAAATCATTATATTGTTTTTCTGTACAAGTTTTAGGACTAAAAGGATCAAACTTATTTGAAAGTTCTTTAATTTTATCACAACCATATTTTGTAGGTTTTAGATAATATCTATTTCATTCTTTTTTATAAGCTGTTATAATAGGTTTAGCTAATGTATTTTTCAAATCATTATATAATAGTTTTGGATTTAAAGATCTAATTATATTTAATCATACTTGAGCTTCATTATCACTATATTTTATATATTTATTTTCCTTTGCTATATTCTGTACTTTTTTTATTATATTTTCTATTTCTGTATTATTTTTATCATTTGTTATATTTAATTCTTTTAGTAATAAATATATATTTCAATCTTTTGATATAAAATCTATAAAACTACTTAATTGAAATTTAATCTCATCTTCTCATTTAGGTAAAGCATTAATTAATGTTTCAATTTTTCATTTTAATTGATAATCAAAGTTTGAAACATTAGAAGTATAATCATTTAATTTAAAATTTCAGTTAAATTTTCATAAATCTTCATGTTCCATATTTAAATCTAATTCGAAATTTCAAGTTTCTTGATAATTATATACTTCTTCAAATTCTTTTATCAAATCTTCAAATAAATTAAAAGATTTTTCTAAAGTATTTAATTGAAGTTTTATAATTTTTGCTTCTATAAATTCTTTATCATTTACTGAAATTTGATCTGTAAAAATATCATTTTTTTCATTTTCATAAATAGTTATTAATGCAATATTTATTTTTGCTTCTATATATTTTATAGTATTTATTGTTTCTTGATTTTTTACATCTTTTATAGAATTACTATTTAAAATAGTAATTATTTTATTATTTATTTTTTCTAATGCAGTTTTATTATTTTGTTGTTTTAAAACAAATGAATCAACTGTTTTTATAATTTTTTTTCATTTATTTGTTTTATTTAAATTTCATTTATATATAATTACATTTTTTATATATAGTCATTTTGTATTTCTATATTCATCTAAAGAATAAGCTCAAACCGATAATGAGTTTAAACAAAATATAAATATTAGTATCAATGTTAAAAATTTTTTCATATGTAAAATTGTTAAAAAATATTATTTAAGTAATCAATAAAGATAAAGATAAAAGGCACATTATTTTTTCATATAACAAAAGTTTAAAAAATAAAATTATCCAGATAACTTTATTTTTTATAATAAAAAAGTCAAACAAATATAAATAATAAAATTGATAAGTAAGTTGCTTCAAATATATGTAAAAATATGTTCATTATAAGTACTGCAATAAGTCATGCAAATAAAGATTTTGAATTACTATATAATCTTTTTAATATATTTATAAATATTAATACAAATAATGAAAAAAATATAATTCATCACTCTATTAATTGTTGTATAAACCAGCTTTCAGGAATATAATATTGTTCATCTATTTTAGTTTGTTTTTCTGGATAAATACTTCTATAAGCAGGTCCAGATTCTGCTAATCATGATCAAAATGGTTTTTCTAAAAATCTATCTATTCATATTTCCATTCTATCAAAATGACCTGTTGTAGAAGAATGTCTAAAAAATATATTTTCAACTTTTTCACTAAATATAAATAAAAATAATCAAATAATTATTAAGAAGGAAATTATTCATCTTATAAAATATTTCTTATATATTTTGTAAATATTTTTTATATTTAAAAATAATAATATTCATAATCATACAAATACTCATAATAAAGCACTTCTAGAATAAGTTATAAAAAGTAATATAAAAAGAAAAATAAGTATCAAAACTACATAATATTCAAATTTCTTTTTTAAATAATGCATAAAAATAGAAGTATACAATATAATATAAAAAGCCATTTGATTTGGTCAGTCAAATATTCATTGAAATCTTTTAATTCATGAATTTTCTAATCAGTGATAATTAGGTATTTTTCAATTAAAAGTCCAATTACTTATATAATCAATAAATCAAAATGAAATTAATGTTTTTTCTCAAAGTCTAAATTTAATTAATAATGAAAAAAATATAGAAATTCATCAACTTATTAAAAATAATTTTATTAATTCATTAATATTTACACTAATAAATTGCCTTCCATGTTTAAATATTAAAAATACAATAAAAAACATAAAATCATATCTTCATCAATAAATTATACTATTTAATCAAAGTCAATTATAAAAAGTAATAATAATTCAATATATTATATATAAGAAAATAAGATAATCAATTATATCAAATTTTGGTAATATTTTATTTTTTATGAATTCGTAACATAATGAAATAAATAAAACAACAATTACAAGTTCTTTTATATACATTCAAAATTTAGGTATTCATAATTTTGATTCTGCAAATACTGCTAATAATACATAAAAGGGAAGTATTATAATAAGAAATTGTGTAAGTAATGTAAATAAATTTTTTTTAAATATTTTGTTCATTTTTGTTTAATAAATATGTATTTTTTAATTATTTTGTACTAATTCTTTTATTCTTTTTATGAATTTATCTTCAGAAAAATTTTCTGCTTGTTTTTTACATAATTCAGGAGAATATTTTCAAATTAGGTTATTTTTATTGAATAATAAAAATTTTTCTATAAAATCAGATCCGTTTTTATCATCAAAAAATTCTCAAGTAGTTCATTCTAATATAGTTTCTAATAATCATCATCATCTATATGCAAAAACAGGTTTTCAAGAAGCCATTACTTCAATAGGAACTATTCAAAAATCTTCTTCTCATGGAAAAATCAGTCATAAACTATTTTGTACTAAAAAAACTAAATCATCAGAATATTTATCTCATAAAAATATTATATTTTTTGATGAGATTTTTTTGAGTGAATTTTCATAATCTCATTTTCAAATTATTATTAAATTTTGATTAGATATTTTATTAAATCAATTTATTGCTATTTCTATTTTTTTGAATTCTGTTAATGCTGAAATTATTATATAATAATATGTTGGAATATCTCATATTTTTGTAGATAATGGTAATTTAACAGAATTATTTCAAAATCTTTTTATTTCTACTGGTGGATATAGTATTTCAGAATCTTTTCTATAGTATTTTTGAATTCTTTGTTTGGTATTGTTTGAATTAGCTAGAGTTATATCGGCTCTTTTAGAAGCTATATAATCCCATTGCCTTAGCTTTAAAAATAAATTATTAATTATATATGAAAATAAATATTTTTTAATACCACGATTTATTCATAAATCTCTTTTATATTCATTTGTCCAATCCCACATATATCTAGCTGGTGAATGATAATAAACTATAAATTTTGTTTCTGGTTTTGTAATTGCTCAATGAGCAAATCAGCTAGAAGAACATAATACTATATCATATTCTGAAAAATCTAATTGTTCTATACTGTAAGCCATAAAAGATAAGCATAATCTTTGTTTTTTTGTATATTTGTAAATTTTTTGTGTTTTCAAATTAAAAACTTGATTATTTATTTTGTGCTTTGGAAATATTTTTCATACTTTTTTCTCATCATATATTAGAGTAAAAATATCTGCTTGAGTGTATATTTTACACCAATTTTCTACTATTTTTTCAGCTCAACCAAGTTTTATAAGCATTTCATGAAGTATTGCAATTTTCACTTTTTTTAAGTTATATAGTAAATATTTATATATTTTATTAAAATAATAATACATAAAATTTAATCATAATCAAACTAAAAAACAACTNNAGTTGTTTTTTAGTTTGATTATGATGTTTGTAATCTTTTAAATTTGTAATAATTTCTTCATACTCTTTCAATAAAATTTTTATTTTGAAGATTCATATATATAGTTGTAGCTTTAACATCTCTTGTTTTTAATACTTCTTTTGTTAATTCTTCAGTACTCATTGGTTCTCATTTCTTTTCTAGAATATTAACTATTACATCTAATACTGTTCCAGGTGTAAATCACCATTCTTTTAATGCATATATTCATCTACCAATTAAAACAAATTCATTATTTCTTATTAATTCATTATGAATTGTATTAACTTTTACTGTTCTTCATAATAATTCAGTAATTTTATTTGATAAATCAATAAAGTGCATTGGTATTTTTTCTTTTTTCATTATGTAGATAGCTTTGTCTTTCAATGTTTTCGGATTTAATATTTTCCAGCTTGTTAATCAAATTAGATCATCTTCTCAAAAAACTATATCATCAAATAAATCTAAAACTGAATCTATAAATGTTAGGGATAATTTTTCTTTTGTTTTAATACTTTCAGCTACTAATTCATATAATGAAACTTTTTTCATTATATCTTTTTTCTTTTTTAATATTCTTATTGCTTCCTTGTGTACTTGATCAACTATTTTTTTATCTACATACGATAGGAAAAAATATATCTTAGTTCACAGTTTTTGTTTAGATTTTTTAATATTGTAGTCGGATTGAACAAGTATTTCGATTATTCATGAATTAACATTTTCATCTAAATCCAATTCTTTAATTATTAAATTAATTATTTTATCTTTAGCAATTATTCATCAACTAAGTTCTATATATTTATTTGCAACAGTTAGTATGTTTTTTAAAATAGTTTTTTTAACTACTCTTCATATCTTTTTTATTCAAGCTTCTTCAATTTGTCTAACTCTTTCTCTAGTAATTACTGGATTGAAAGAATTTCAAATATTTTGTAAAGTTTCTCTTTTACTAAAGAGTCAAACTCTTTTTTCAATAACATTTTTTTCTTTTATTGAAATTGTATCTAGTATATCATTAAATGATTTTACTATAATTTTATTATTTAATACTCAATTATTCATTATCATAAATTTAAATAGATATTTACACTAATATATAATTGTTTTATATTAAAAGTCAAACTATTTTTTATTTGATCCATAGAAAGTATAATACATTTTG
>DIUG01000026.1 GCA_002422305.1 Patescibacteria group bacterium UBA6164
AAATCCTATATTACCCACCATTTGATAATTATTTAGGTTTGGATTTTTTATCCACTCCTTTTTTTGTTTTTAATTTTTGCTATATGTATAATAATTAATACAATATTATATATTATTATATAATTATTATACATTATGAAAAAAATATTATGGGTTTTTATTTTATATCTTTTATTAATTAATACTACTTTTTGATATGAGCTTTCAAGCTCAGATTTGAAAAGTTTAGTAATTTATAAAAGTAAAATAATTAAAAATTTAGAAAAAAATCCAAATAGAGTATTTAGTTTAAAGTCTAAATTAGATATTATTTTAAAAACATATCCTAAAAATACTAAAAATCATGTTATTTTAAATAATATATATGATTTTATAAATGAATATATATTAACATATGAAAATAACATATTAAAACAAAAAAAACAAATAGATGAACAACTTAAAATAGATGAAATAAATAAAAATTTAGAACTTAGTAAATTAAATGATATAAAAAAAAAAGAAAATCTAGAATTATTAAAAAAAGATACTTCTATAATATCTAATTTTATTATAGAACCTAAATATGACCATTTGTATTTAAAAAATATTTATTTAGAAAATATAGGTAGTTTATGAGATATTACAGGTATTTTTGAGCATATATATTTAGTAAATAATGAAAATCATATTTTTGCAAATGGATATGTTATAAATAATTATATTTATTTTGATTTAAAAAATGAAATATTACTTGAAAAAAATAATTTAAATAAATTATATATAAAAGTGGTATTAAGTGATTTTAAAAACAAATCTGGAGAAATAAAATTAAAATTATCTACACCTAATAATGCTCCTATATGAACTTATAATTGAATAAGGGCTATATGATATAGTAATTGAAGCTATATTAATTCAGAAGTTAATATACTAAATCCTATAATTACATTTATTACTAAAACAGCATCTTTTATATCAAAAAAGGAAAATTTTAATCCTAGTTACAATATACTTGATGAATTTACTATAAATAATAATTGACAAAATAATTTAGAAATAAAAAGTTTTGATTTTCAACTATATGGTAGTTTTTTAGATAGTCTTGATTATAATACTAAATTTATATTAAAGATAAAATGAACAAATCAAGAATTTTGAAGTGCAAATTTATTTAATTTACAAAATAATATTTTAACAATAAATTATACTTGAAATTCTTTAAATTATATATCAAAAAATTCATTTACAGATTATTATCTAGAAATAGAACATATTTGAAATCCTATTTGAAGTAGAGAAGTTAGGTTAAATAATGTAGTTATTTGAGATTTAAAATGAGATTTTATAACAAATTTAAATACTTATTCAAATATATGACTGCCTTTAAAATATAGTGTTTATAGATATTAATCTATAAACACTTATTCTAAAGTAAGAATTATTTAAGAAAATAAAATAAAATTATAATTTTATTTTACTTTTTAAAAGACTTAAATATAATTAGTTAACAATTTTATTTACTTATTTATTTTTATAAATATGACACAAGAAAAAAACACTTTTGATAAGAATTCTATTCAAATGGGGGTTATTATAGTTTTATTATTGGTTATTGCTGTAATGTGATTTTTTTTAGGTAAAAAATCTGAAAATACAAATTATGTTAACAATCCTAGTACTAATAATACTGGTTCTAATATATGAGCTAAATATGAAGATTTATCTATCATAGTTTATGAAGATAAAAGATGTACAAATTGTCCTACTGACCAAGTTATGGAACAATTACAATTATTACCTTCAATTTCATGAGTAGAAATTGTTAGAAAAGATTTTTCTGAAGAAGGTATTTCAGATTATTTAAAAGCTAATAATGTTGATAAATTACCATTAATAGTTTTCTCTACTAACAATTTTGATGTTTCTAATGATCCTGTACAAATGGATCAAAATTGACAACCTGCTCCAAAAGTAAATACATTTTTAAAGGAATTACCTAATGGAGAGTTTAATTTAGAAATAGGATCAACATTTAATCCTTTTCAAGAAAGAAGCGAAAGAGGTTTTTTATTATTAGATAAAACAAAACTACAAGAAATAAAAGAAAATTCTTATATAAAAGGTAATAAAGATGCAAAAATTACATGGATTGAATACTCTGATTTAGAATGTCCATTTTGTGCAAAATTACATAATAATGGTACACCTGATGATTTGACTACAAAATATGCCAATGATTTAAATATTGTATTTAATCATTTTCCATTATGATTTCATGCAAATGCACAAATATGAGCTGAAATTGTAGAATGTTTAGGTGAACAAAAATGAACAGAAGCTTTTTATGCTTTAGTTAAAAAATCTTTTACTGATGAGAAATCAACTAAGGCTTACTTAATAGAACAAGCAGTAGCTTTATGAGCTAATGAATGAGATTTAAATAAATGTTTAGATGATGCTAGATATACTGAAAAAGTTAAATCACAAATGGAAGCTTGAACTAGTCTTTTTGGTGTTACTGGTACTCCATGAAATGTATTAATTAATAATGAGACTTGAGAATATGAAGTTATTTCTTGAGCTTATCCTACTAGTGAATTTGAAAAAATTATTGATTGATTATTAAAATAAAAAAAAATCTCACATTTGTGAGATTTTTTTTTATTTTAATTTAATAATTCTTTTATTAATTTTTCATCTTTTCTCCAATTTTTTCTTGTTTTTATTCTTAGAGCTAAAAAAACTTTTTTTCAAAAAATTTCTTCTAATTCTATTCTAGCTTCTTTTCATATAGTTTGAATTAAACTACCTCCTTTTCATATTATTATATATTTTTGGGAATCTGTTTCTGTATAAATATAAGCGACCATTTTTAATAAATTATTAGTTTCTTCAATTTCTTCTACTCATACATATATACTATGAGGTATTTCTTCTTTTGTATGTAAAAATGTTTTTTCTCTTATTATTTCACTTATTCTAAAATATATATCTTGTTTTGTATAATATTCTTCTGGAAAAAACATAGGTCATATTTTTAAAATCCCTTTTACTTTATTAAGTAATATATCAAATCATTCTTTTGATACAGAAGATATTTTAACTATATTTTCATTTTCAGGTATTTTTATTTTTGCTTTTAGATCTATTTTTGTATAAACCTTTATGATAGGTTTATTAACCATTTCTATAATATCTTTTATATATTTTTCCTCTTCTCATCATTCTCTACTAGTATCAATAAAATATAAAATTACTTCCGCATCTTTGAAACTAGAAATAGCTACATTGTTTATTTGTTCATTGAATCTTTTTTCCGATTTATGTATTCAAGGTGTATCAAAAAAAATTATTTGAGAAATTTCATCATTATAGATAGCTAAAACTCTTTTTCTAGTAGTTTGAGGTATATTTGTAGTTATAGATATTTTTTCTCATATAAGAGAATTTACAAAGGTAGATTTTCAAGCATTTGGTCTACCTATGATTGCTACATATCATACTTTTTTTTCTTTTTTTAAATCACTTGTATTTTCTATTATATCTTTTAAATTTAATTCTTTCATTATTTATTGTTATTATTTATTTCATTTTTATTATTTGATTTTAGTGGATCTCCATCTCTATAATCATCAACTATATTTAATATTTTTCTAGCAGCTTGTATTGAATCAGGACAAAATCACATTTGTAAAGTAGTTTTATTTCAGGCTGTTTGTATCGATATTGTTCAATAATTTAATATATTTGCAAATAATCAAGAAGTTTTTGAATTTACCTCTTGTACTTGTCATAAATTACACTCTGAAACTGTTCTATTTAAAAATGATATTTGATCTATTCATATAACTCTATTATTTGTAATTACATACATATCTAATTCATGGTTAAGCCATTCTATATAAAGAAATATAGAAAAGATAAGCCAAAAAGAAATATTTGTTAAAATAGATATAATTCATGTTAAAACAACAAATAGAGAAATAGATATAATTATTCAAATAATAAAATATACTCATAATATAATGTATACAACCCAGTGTCTTTTAATAACTGTCAAAACCTTTTCTCAAGGTCTCATATTTTCTAAATTTAGCATATTTTTTATCTAAGATATATTAGGCTTTTTAATATATAAAGCTTGTATTTGTTTTTTATTATCAAATTTAATATTATGTATTATACTTAAATAATCTGTTTTTTCAATTATTTTTATATTTTTAAATAATTCTTTACTTACTTCACCATAAATTATTTTTATTTTTTTTTCTTTTAATAAAATTAATAATTTTTCATTTTCTATTATTTCTATTTTTGAATTAATATCAAATTTAACAAAACAATCTCTTTTAGATGAAGATTTTATTATAGGATATTGTTTATATAAATCAAAAAAACTAATAGCTGTTATATTTTTATTTATTATATAATTTATAGTATTTATAGTAAGTACAGTAGTTCTAATTCATGTAAAACTTCAGGGTCAATTTATTATAACTATATTTTCCAAGTCATCATATTTTAGATTATTTTTTTTAAGCACCTCATCTATCTTTGGTATTAGTGTAGATGATTCATTTCATTTTATATCCCATACGGTTTTATCTATTATTTCTCTATTTGAATTAAATATTATAATTTTTGCTTGTATTGATATAGTGTCTATAAATATATTCATTTTTTAAAATCATTATTAAACTTTATATATTTTATTTTTTTTATATAATTTGTAAATAAAAAAAATAATACTATTACCTAAAATAAATATATTTAAAAATATGATTAATTTAAAATTAAAAATTCATAGAAATAAACATTACATAAACTATTGAAGCATTTTTTCTAGATTATTATTATTAAGATCTGAATTACAAAATTCTGATACTTTTTTGATAGTTGTTGAAAATGAAAAACAAATAGATACTTATTTAAAGATTTCTCAATATTTAAAAATAGAGTTAAATAATTTAGATAATTTTTCTCAAATTACTAATTTTATTAGTAATGAAACATGAAAATATATAGTTACTAAAGATTTTTTTAATTTAGATATGAGTTTTATTTATTCAAATATTAAAAAAATATTTACTATTAAAGTATGACAAGAAATAAAAATAGAAGAAATAATAAAAAAATTAAACGATTTATCATACCATTTTTCAGAATATGATAAGGATTGAACTTTTAGAGTCTTAGGTGATTTGCTTATTTTTACAGATTTATCATGAGTAAATATAAAAATAAGTTTTTGGTGAGATGTTATAGAAGAAATAATAGTTGGTTTAAATAAGAAACAAATATATAATTTTTGAAAAAATGAATTATTAAATTTTGATTATTCATCAAAAATAATAAATAAAGAAATAATATCAAAAATAAAAGAAATTGATTCATTAATAATATTAGATTCACTTGATTTTTATTCTAGTTATGATGAAATATTTACTATTTTAAATAATTATATTATTTTTAATTCTTTATCTAACAATAATAATAGTATAAACTTAGGAATAGATGAATTATATATTGAAAAAATAGATGATTTCAAGAATTTATTAGAAAGAAAAGGGATAAAAAAATATATTTTTACAAAAAATAAAAACACAATTAATAATTTTATAAATTTAAATAATTTAGATTGAGTTGAGGTAATAGATACAAATTTGACTAATTTAAAGAGTTTTATTATAAATACTTCATCTCAAGCTTCTCCTTTTGAGGAGAAGAGGAAAGAACAATTAAACTTTCCTATTTTTCAAAATATATGAGATAAAAGCGATATTATAGTTATCTGTGATGATAATATTTCTCGTATTTTTATTAAAAAGAGAATTAAAAGAAGTTTATCAAAAAATCTTGATTTGATGATGCAAATATCACCATGAGATTATATTGTCCATATAGATCATTGAATAGGTATATTTCGTGAAATTATAAATAAAGAATTACCTATTAATGCATGAAAAGAAATTATTAAAAAAGAATATATTACAATAGAATATAAAAATAATGATAAATTATTTGTACCTATAACAGAAGTTTCAAGAGTTTCAAAATATGTATGAATAGATAATCCAAAACTTACGGGTTTAAATACTAAAGAATGGGAGAAAAAATTAAAAAAGGTTTCTGAAGATATAGAAATAATTGCTAGAGAACTTTTAGATATTTATGCAAAAAGAAAGTTAGTAAAATGATATAAATTTAAGTCTTTTCCAAATGATGAAATAAAATTTACCAATTCGTTTAACTATACTTATACAAATGACCAATTAAATGTTATTTCAGAAATTTATAAAGACATGGAATCTGATTATCCTATGGATAGATTGCTTTCTGGAGATGTATGATTTTGAAAAACAGAAATAGCTTTTGCTAGTATTTATAAGGCAATTATTAATTGAAAACAAGCAGCTTTAATATCACCACTAGTAGTTTTAGCTTATGAACATTATGAAAAAGCAATTGATAGATTTAGTAACTTTCCTATAAATATTTGAGTAATTACTAGATTTGAAAAACCATCTGTAGTAAAAGTTACTATTGAAAAATTGAAAACTTGAAAAATAGATTTAATTATTTGAACACATAGATTATTAAGTGAAGATATACAATTTAAAGATTTATGATTATTAGTGGTAGATGAAGAACATAAATTTTGAGTAAAAGATAAGGAAAAAATAAAAATATATAAAGGTAATATAGACATATTATCCATGTCTGCTACACCTATTCCTAGAAGTTTAAATATGGCTTTAAATTGAATAAAACCAGTGTCAATGTTGACAGTTCCGCCAATAGGTAGACAATCAATACAGACAGCAGTAGTTCCTTTTGATGACCAAATAATTTTTGATGCTGGTAAGAGAGAGTTTGATAGAAAATGACAATTATTCTTTATACATAATAGAGTAGAGTCTATAAATATAATATGAAATTATTTATCTGAATTATTTCCATGAAAAAAAATAGCTATAGCACATTGACAACTTCCATGAGATGCATTAGAACAAAGAATAATAGAATTTAAAAGAAAACAATATGATATATTACTTGCAACAACAGTTGTAGAAAATGGAATAGATTTTTCAAATGTAAATACTATTTTCATAAACGAGGCACAAAATTTTTGAATAGGTCAAATTCATCAACTTAGATGAAGAGTATGAAGATCAGATAGAAAATGATATTGTTATTTATTGTTTAAGAAAGATAAAATAAAAGAAGATGCTGCAAAAAGATTAAAAACTATTGTCGACTATAGTCATTTATGAGCATGATTTGAATTAGCAATAAAAGATTTAGAAATAAGATGATGATGAGATATTTTGGGTATTAGACAAAGTGGACAGTGACATGAAATAGGTGTCAATTTATTTATTGAAATGCTTGAAGATAAAGTAGATGAGCTAAAAAATAATTTAGCAGAAACTTTTATTGATAATTTAAATAATAATGATTCAATAGAAAAAAAAGTAAAAAGAATTAATACAACTATAGATTTAAATTTACCAGCTTATATTGATGATTCTTATTTTTGATCAGAATTAGATAAAATAAATTTTTATAGAGAAATAGAAAGTTTAGATAGTATATTTGATTTGGAAAATATAATAAATGATTTTAAAGATATAAATAGAAATACACCAAAGGCAACAAATAACTTTTTTGATTTATTAAAATTAAAATTAAAAGCTTGAGAATATTTAATTAAGTCTATAAAAAAAGTGTGAATTAATTACCAAATAGATTTTAAAGATTGAATTTCATTAGTAAATATAAAAGACTTTTTATTACTTGATGATAAAGTAAAATTTATTGTTATTAATGTTAATAGATTAAGAAGTAGTCAAAATAATTTTGAAAATGATGAAAAATTCTTACAATATATGTTACAACTTTTTTTTAAAAAAATTTGATTAAAAAAAATCAAATTAAAATTGAAAAAGTAATTTATTTTTAATTTTAAAGTTATGAAAAAATTTAGTCTACTATTTTTAATTGTTTTTTTAGTTTCTTGTAATTCTGATACAAATAATGAAGATTTTACATGACAAGAAAAAAAAGATGTTAATAATTTACCTTATAATAATACAGAAATGACAAATAAACAAACTCAATGATTACAAAATTGAGATATTGTAGCAATTATGAAAACTACAAATGGTACTATTAAAATAAAACTTTTTACAGATTTAGTTCCTATTACTACTACAAATTTTATTGCTTTGTCTAAAAAATGATATTACAATGATATAATTTTTCATAGAGTAATAAAAGATTTTATGATTCAATGAGGAGATCCTGATGGGACGGGTATGTGATGAACAAGTATTTATTGAGAAAAGTTTGAAGATGAATTTTCTGATAAATTATCTAATATACCATATTCAATATCTATGGCAAATGCCGGTATTAATACAAATGGTAGTCAATTTTTTATAAATGAAGCAAATAACACTTTTTTAGATAATAAACATTCTGTTTTTGGTCAAGTAGTTGAGTGAAAGGAAAATGTAGATAAAATAGCTAAAGTAAAAACTTGAAAAAATAATAAACCTGAAAAGGAAGTGAAAATTATATCTATAGATATAATGGAATATAATAATGGTACACTAAAAGAATATAATTTTGATTTAGAATCTAAATTAAAAGAAATAGAAAATATAAAAATAATAAAACAAGAAGCTAAAAAATCAAAAACTGTAGATATAGGTGATACTGTTTGAGTTCATTATACAGGTACTTTTGATAATTGAGAAAAATTTGATAGTAGTTTAGATAGATGAGAACCGATTTTATTTCAAGTATGAGCTGGTCAAATGATTTTATGATTTGATGCTTGAGTAGTTTGAATGAAAATATGAGATAAAAAAACATTAAAACTTACTCCTAATGAAGCATATTGAGAATTAGAAATAGTAATACCTAAGGATAATTTACAATCTTTTGTAGATGCATGAATTACTTTAGAAGCTTGATCTGAATTACCAACAGAACAATGAAATATAAAAATTTTAAAATCGGATGATATTTCAATAACTATTGAAAATACTCATCCAATGGCAGGTAAACCTTTGAATTTTGATATAGAATTAGTTGATATAAATTAATTGTATTATAAAATAAGTAAAAATAAAGCACCCCCAAGTGCTTTATTTTTACTTATTTTTTATAGGTTTGAAAATAATAGTTTTATGATGAAATATTATCTAAATTATTTCATATTTTTTTATATAAATTATAATAATATTCTACAAATTCTCTTATTTCAAGATTTTTTGGTAAATAATGTCAATTATTTTTTATAGTATAATCAGATAAAAAAACTCAAGCATCTATTTTTTTTAAATAAATATTTATTATTTTTGTATAGTGATTAGTATAAACTTTTTGTAATTTTTTATAATTTTTATCATTATAATTTATTGTTATTTGATTATCAGTATTTATAGATATAATTCAAGATTCAAATAATATATCCAAATGTATAAGAGATTCACAATAATAAGGTTCTATTTCATTTGTTTCTCTATATTTTAATAAATTTATACATCTATAAATATGATCTATTATTATGTTATAACTTAATTTTTCAGTTGATGGATTAGTTTCATTAATTAATTCTTCATTAAAAAAATACATCACTAAACCTCAAGCAGTAGCTTTAAATTCTTCAATATTTTTAAATATTCATGTTTTTTTATTCATTAAAATTTCAGTATCAAAATCCAACCATAATGTATGACCATATTCATGACCTATAGTTAATATATCATAAATTTTATAAAAAGTATCATTATTTCAAAATAATATTTTTCTATAATCCTTTAATAATTTACTATCAAAAATAACTGAATCTATCTTCATGAATGGAGCTTTTTGTTTATTTTGTAAAACTATTTCTGGAAAAGCAAAAATTTTTTTTCAGTACATTTTTGTAACTAATTCATCATTTGGAACAACTTGAGCAGAAAATAATCAAGTCATTTCTGATGAATAATATAAAACTGGTGATGATAAATACAATTGTACTCTTTTTATACTATTTAGAGAAAAATTATAAGAACTATAAAAGTCATCTATTCATATTTCATCATAAAAAGCTTCATACATATTTAAAATATTTTTTTTAATATCACTTTTAAAAACTGTATTTTGTATTCTTAAATCCCATTCTGGAGCTACTGCTTTTCTATATTTATCTTCATAAAATTCTAAAGGGTGACATATTTGAAAAGGAGTTTTTATATCCATCCAAACTTCATCTACTTTTGACCATTTTTCAACTAATTTACTTGTGTCTTTTTCTAAAAGTGCATATTTAATGTTAGTTAAATAATTTATATAATTCTCTTTTGCATTATAAATTTCGTCTTCTAAATTAGATAAATTATTTATAAATATATCTAATTCTTCTACTATTATTTTTATTTCATTTGGAAAAATATCAACATATGATTTTGATACATATTCTCCATTTTCCATAACTAATGCTGAATAAGATCTATCTCATTCTTCTCAATCATAAGATAAATCAAATAAATTATTTTCAGATAAAAATTGTATTATTTTATCAGTATCATTTTCAAATTTATTTTCTAAATCTTTATTTATTCAGTTAATTATATGATTTCTCCAAGGTAAAAACAATCAATTGAAAGCTAATCATACATTTGCAACTCATTTAAATATTTCTATATAAAAAGGTGTTAATAATTTTTTTGAAATTATTACAGATATTAAAACTGCTTGAATTTCACTATGAAAATCACAAACATATTTATAAGATAAATCAATTTTTTCTATCTTATTTTCAATAAATGAACTTTTATCTATATATAATATTAAAGGTTCTTCTTTTAAATTTGCTATTCTTGAATAAGCTATATATCTAGTTTCTTCATTTTTTTCTAATCATATAAAATCTAAAAATTCATCTAAAATTATTCTATGTTTTCATTCTTTATTAATTCAATTTACTAAATCATTTATACCTAATTGTAAATTTTTATATAATTCTATTATTTCTTTTAAATTATTTTCTAACTCTATTTGTTCCATTTATTTGTTTTAAAAATTATTTTATATATTTATAATCAAAATAATAATTAAAACAAATAATATGTTAATATTTTTTTATATTAATATATATACTATTTATATATTTTTAATATAAAAGATTTGCATTTTTTAAAAAATATATATAATGAATATGAAATTTAATAAATTTCAAAATATTTTACCATATTTAACAATAATATTATGGATTTAAACAAAGCGCAGATTATAGGTAGGATTACTCAAGATTTAGAGTTAAAACAAACTCCAAATGGACAAAATGTAATAAGTTTTTCATTAGCTACAAATAGAAATTGGATGGATTCTAATTGAGTAAAACAAGAACAAGTAGAATTTCATAATGTAGTATTATGGTGAAAATTAGCAGAAATAGCAAATCAATATTTGAGAAAGGGAAGTAGATTATTTATAGAGTGAAGAATACAAACAAGAAGTTGGGAAGCTCAAGATTGAACGAAAAGATATAAAACAGAAATAGTATGAGAAAATATGATAATGCTTGATTCTAAATCAGATTCTGAATCTTTTAACTCAGCACCAAATACATTTGAATCTACAAATTCTACTCCTGCAGTAAAAAAAACACATTTAAAGGAAGAAGAAGAAATTTCAATTGATGATATTCCATTTTAATAAAAAAAGCAAAACTTAGTTTTGCTTTTTTTATTGTCATAGAAATAATAAATTATATATTTTCTAATTCATATATTTCTCAATCATCTTTTACTAAAAATAATTTATTTTCTATTGTATAAATCTTGTTTATATCTAAATCAGTTTTATAAATAATATTTTTTTCTTTTGTATTTGGATTATAGTAAACAATTAAATTTCATGTTGCTTCAAATCATAAATTATTTAAAATTCTTTTCTCATCTTTTTTCACTAATCAAATATATCAATCATTAAAAGATACATAATCATTAAAATAGCTAAAATATTCTAAAGTTTTTTCAGTAATAGAATAATTAAAACTTCACTTTGATGTAACAAAAATTAAATTATTTTCTTGAGTTTTTTTTGAATATATTACATCTATATTTAAATCTATTTGCACTATATTTCATAATACAGAATTATAATAAAATTTATTATTAGCTACTTCTATATATAAATCATTTAAAGTTCAGTCTATTAAATATATTTTTAAATAATCTGGATATACTAAATCAAAAGTTCATATCTTTTTATCATCAGAATATAAATCTAATTTATTGTCTTCCTCTTTAAAATATACTTTTAATCAATTATTAAAAGTGAAATTTTTATAATTTTTATTATTTTCTTTTATTTTTTGTATTTTTTCTGAATTAGTTAATAAGTCTTTATTTAAAATTTGTTTTGTTAATATAATTTCTTTTTTATCTTCAAATTTTTGTTTTTCTAATTCCTCTTGTTTTTTGATTTTTGAACTTATTTCTTCCTCATTTTTTACTAAATATTTATAATTATAGAAGAAGTATCATGTTCATATAACTCATATAATAATTAACACTCAAATAATTTTATTAATCATAATATTTTTAATTATAAGTATTTATATTAATTTATAAAAATAAAAGAAAAGAGAATATTAAAAAATATTTTAACTAACTGTTTGAGTTATTTTTAATATTGCTCAAAGTATAGAATAAGCAAACCAAAGTACAAATATAGATGCAAGTAGTATAGCAAGTGGTTCTATCCATTTTGTAAGATTTGCTAAAGAATAATCTACTTCTTTTGTATATTGAGTATTTATCTTTTTAGAAATAGTTTCTAAGTTAGCTGTTCTTTCTCAAACAGATAACATTTGTAAATAATCAGCAGGAAAATATATATTTTCTGGATCAATTGCCTCTATTGATTTTACTATTTGTTCACCAGAAGAAACTCTTATTACTATATCTTCAAATAATCACTCATAAACAGAATTATTTGTAGACTTTCATATTAATTTTAATGTTTTTATTATACTAACTCAAGATCATGTTAAATTACCTAGATTTGAAGCAATATTTGATAATATATAATTTTTATACACTTTTCAAACTAAAGGTAATCATAATAAAAACTCATCTATTGCTTTTTTACCCGATTGAGTATTTTTATATCATACAATAAAAAATATAAATGAAATAATAATTAAAAATATTAACCATAAATTTCAAATAATAAAATCAGATGTAGCAATAAGTAATTTTGTAGAAGTTGGTAACTCTACTTCTGTAGTATCAAATAATGGTTTAATTTCTGGTATAACAAAAGTTAAAACTATAAATAAAGCTAAGAATAAAAATAAAAATATTATGATAGGATAAACTAATGCTCATTTAACCTTACTTCTTAAATCATGTACTTTTTTTAAATCATCACTAATTTTCAATAAAGATAATGATAACATTCATGATGATTCTCATGCTTCAACAATTGATATTTCAGAACTAGTAAATATATCAGGGATTTTTTTCATAGATTTTGAAAAAGAATCACCAGAAGAAATAAAAGTTACTAATTCTTTTATTTTTTGTTTAAAATATATACTTGTAATTTTTTTTTCAACTGTTTTTAGACTTTCCACTATAGAAACTCCTCAATCTATCATTACTGATATATATTCATAAAAATTATATTTTTCTACTATTGATACTTTTTTAAATAATATAAATTCATCATTATATATATCATTTTTGTTTTTATTTTCCATGTTTTTCAAATAAATTTATATTTTATTTATGTAATATTCTTAATGGTAAAGACACTGTAAAATCCGTTTCTTTTTCACCATAAGGAAAAGAAAATGAATTAATAAAAAAATTATATTTAGATTCTTTAGATATAAAAGTATCTAATACTTCTTTCATTTTTACTTCATTTGGTACTTTAAGATCTATATTTATTAATGTTTCTTTAAATCATAATTCTGTATCTACAGGCTCAGAAATAGTAATTGCTCTAACATAAGTTATTCATTTTTCAGTATTAATATTTTCTCATTTTATTTTTTCAATATTTATTTTTTCAATAGATGAATATATATAATCTATAATTTCATCTTCTTTTATTTCAAGCATATATTTAGCTATATCTTCCTTAGAATTTATTAATTTATTTTGTAAATCATTTAATTTTGATAATTTATCTTTTTTTTCATCTAGTTTTATTGTATAATTATCTTTTAAATCTATATTTTCATAAATTGACTTAACAATATCTTTTGTAAACAATACTACTATAAATAATGAAATTAAAATTATTAGATAAGATACAAATTTATTATTTTTATTATAAACTGACATATTTTTTTAATTATTTATTTAAATTATTTTATTTTAAAATTTACTTTAAAATTTATTTCATCCATTCACTCAACTCAATTAACAAAACTTAAATCAAATAAAGCCTTTTTATCTAATCTATATTCTCTTATAAAATCTCTTGTTTTTTGATATCAAAGTCAATCTAAATTTGATATAATTTTAATATTGGTATTAATTTCTCACTTAAATAAATCAAATCAATAAAATTCTAACTTATATTTTCACTTAATTACATTCATATGATTTATAAATTTCGTAACATTATTCATTGCTTCATAAGAATTAATTACTTTTTTATTTAATTCTATCAAAGAATAAATTTGGACACTCTTATCACTTTCTACCTCTTTTATATTTTTTTCTATTTTTACTATATCTTCTTGTATAGTTTTAATATTATTTTTTAAATGATTATTATAAAAATAAAAAATAATAGTAGAAATAATTACCACTAGAAAAAACACAATACTAGAAAAATAATTTGATCTAGATTTTTCATTTAAAACTTTAATATCTTCCATAAATTTATTAAATTAAATTATATATAAAATAATATTAACATATAAAATTTAAAAAAACAAAAAAAGATTAAACTTTTATTAAAAATTCAATCTTTTTCACTTATTTAAGAAACAAGAGCATTAATAACAAACCTTATTAAAGGTCCTGCTATATATATTAAAGCAATTCATAAAATAGCATACATTATTATTTGCTTAGATTTTTTTGCTTTGTCTTCATCTCAAATTGAAGTAAGTAAATTAAATCAAGCATATATAATAATTATTATAGCAATAAGTGCCACAAATGTTAAAATATATCCAACCACATCCTGAATATATTCAGAAGCTCCTCTAGTTTCTAGAGTATTTATCTCTGTAATCTTTTCAATTCATTTATCTAAACCACATTCATCACCTTGACAATATGTATGTTCATTATTAGGATTAATTAAACTTCCAAAATCTCAAGAAAAGCATACATCTCATAAAAACAATAAAAAAAGAAAAATAATAGACAAAAAATATTTTTTATAAACCTTCATAAATACCAGTTAATTTTAAAAATTAACTATATTATAAAAAATATTTTTATAAAATCAAAAAATAAGTAAACTAAATATATTAAATTTTATTATTAACAAAAAACAATGAACTTAAAAAATATTATAACATATACTATATTATCTATTTTTGCTTTTGCTATATATTACTTATCATGAATTTATTGAGTATTAGAATTTGTATTATATATTTGTTTTTATACATTAATTTTTTATTTTTTTCATTTTTTATGGACAAAATTTAGAAAAAAGAAAATAATGAATTTTAACGAATTTATAAATTATTTTTTAAAAAGAATAAGTGTTTTTTTAATAATATTTACTTTTCTTTTTTGATGAGGAGCATATTTATTAAATGAAATATTTCCTGCTCCTATGCCAGAATATACATTAACAGATTGAAAAAAGATAGTAATTTTTCAGGCTATGAGTCATATATGAACAAAAGAATTTTATGAAGAAATAGTAAATAATATAACAAATGTTAAAAAAGATTGAGGAGTATATTTTTTTGAATGAGTAAGACCATGAAAAAAAGAAAATATAGAAAAATTTAATTCTGTATTATGAATGGAATTTGATGAAAATTTATATAAAAATTTTTCCAAATTATATTGAGTAACTCATCAAGATAATAGTATGTTTTTATGATTAGTTAATGAATTGGATTTCAATGTAGATATAGGTATTGATGAAATAATAACTCTTTATGATGAAAAAATTAAATCAAAGCCAGAATGAGAAAAAGCAATAAAAAATAAAATACCTCTAGATGCAAATAAAATAATAATAGAAACTCTAGTTTGATTAAATGATAGGCAATTAAAACTATTAGTATATATTAATCAAGCAATTTTAAATTTTATAATATGAAGTGAAAATACTCAACAATTTTTAACTAATAATTTCACAAATAAAGATTTATTTGATATTATATTATGAAAAAGAAATGAAGTTCTTACAGATGAAATAATAAATACAGAATATAATAATATTTATATCACTTATTGATTATTACATTTTAAATGAGTTTTTGAATTACTTAAAGAAAATAATTCAGATTGGAAAATAATTTCTACAAAAAATTTATATCCTATAAAAAAATATAAATAGAAAAATATACTAAATAACAAAAAAATAAAAACTAGTAATTATTACTAGTTTTTAAAATTTTGGATTTATTTTATTTATTCATTCACCTCAAAATTGTTCTCATTTTAAACCTTTCCAAGCTGATCTAACTCATCAAGCTACAGCTCATCAAGTTAATCACCATGCAGTTCAAGCAACTCTATTTAAAGCTTCTTTACCATATTTCCATCAATGTTTTCATATAGCATAAGATAATCCTCCAGCTACTAAATATGGAGCTAATGTAGTTCATCAAGCATATCAAGCCAATGTAGCAACTCAATTTAATGTATATCTAATCCACTTTTTTTCTACTCATAGATCTTTTAAAAAACTATTAGTTAATAGTCAAGCAGATGCTCATCATGCAACACTTGTAAATAATGGGTTTAATAAAGAATTTCAAACATTTAAAATACTATCAGTTGTTCATATTACTTGTCAGATCGTATTTCAAATTTGTTCTTTACTTATAAAATCTACTCCTGCTGTTATTGCAGGTACACTCAACAATCATTTAGCTATATTTGTTCAATTAGTATTCATAAACTTTTAAATAAAAAATTAATATAATATTATTATAATATAAAATAATGGTTATGTCAAATTTTTTATTTAAAATTAAATTATACTAATTAAATACTAATTAACAGAAGGATTTAGTCTTGTGTTAATTAAAAAAAATCCATCTTGCGATGATTTTTTTTTAAATTTTAAATGGCAGCCCCACTAGGAGTCGAACCTAGCTCGCAGGATTTGGAATCCTGAATTCTAACCGATGAAATATGGAGCTATATTCCTATCATTTTTATATGATAGGAATTATTTTATATACTATATCTAGTAAATGCAACTAATACATTATGTCCGATAAAATCTTTTATTTTCATATTTGGATCCATTACGAAATCTTGTTCTAACAGAGAAATTTCAGATTTAAATTTCCCCATTTTACCTTCAATAATTTTTAATAAAACTTCATCTGGTTTATTAGCCATTTTAGGATCATTTTTCATTATTTCTAATTGAATTCTTTGTTCATTTTCAACAATTTCATCTGAAATTTCTTCTGGAGATAAATATTCTGGTTTAGCAGCAGTGATATGCATAGCTACTTGTTTTAATTTTTCTTCACTTGTTTCACTAGATTTAGATATAACAGTAGCAGCTAATTTACCATTTGAATGAACATATGATCAAATTTTAGCTCATTCAATAATATTATATTCTCTTATTTGTAAATTTTCTCATAATTCTAAAGAAAATTGATTATTAATCATTTCTTGTGCAGCTTCTTTTGAATCAAATCAATTAGCTTTTAAGAAATTTAATACTTCACTTAGCATTACTTTAAATCTATCTGAATTAGCTAAAAAATCAGTTTCACACGAAACAGATATAATATATGCCTTATTTCATTCTACTTCTATTTTTATAGCACCTTCAGTAGTTTCTCTATCAGCTTTTTTAGCAGCTTTAGCTAAACCCTTTTTTCTTAATTCTTCAATTGCTTTTTCCATATTTCCATCAGTCTCTTCAAGAGCTTTTTTACACTCCATCATTCAAATACCTGTAATTTCTCTTAATTCTTTAACTTGTGCAGCTGTAATTGCCATAATTATTTTGTTTTATAAAATAAATCTTTTTTTACTACATAATTATTAATAATTTTGTAGTCCTTTACCCTTATTTAAAGGGGAAGGATTTAGGTTAGGGTTATTTTTATCAATTTAAAAATCTAATATATCATAATCTTTTTTACTTTTATTTTGTTTTTTATTAGAACCAGTTTCATCAAATACATCTTCTTGATCTTTTTTTACATTTCATACTACTTTTGTAATACCCTTTGATAATTTATCTACTACAATATTACCTGTTTTTATATCTGTATCATCGAACTCTTCAAAATCTTCATTTTGTTTTTTATTTGTATTATTTTTTTTTGATATTTTTTCTTTTATATCTCAAGAATAAATATTATCAATTACTTCAATATCAAAATCTTCTCAATTATAAGCCTTTATTCAGAATACAATACTTAAAATAAGATAAACTAAAAATAAAATTCAACCTATAAACATTCAATGCAAGAAAAGTCACCAAAAAATCATTCTAGCTATTAAATATCATATAAAAAAAGAAGTAGAGTATTTTATATGTTTCATCAAAAAAGATGATTTATTTTTTTGAATAAAGAACATTATTATTCATCACAACGGTATATAACACAAAGAAGCAATTAACTTATCACTGTTAGAAATTTTATTACTTTCCATTATAAAATAATTATATAATTAATATTCAAATATAATAAATAACTTAATTTGAAACTTTAACTATTTTTTCTTCTGTTTTCAAAGCTTTTTTAACCTCTACTTTTTTAACAATAGTTTTCTTTTCTCAACTAACTTTTTTTGTATCCATTTTTGTTACTTTAGAATTTTTTCAAGAAGAAATTGTTTTTACTCAAGATAATTCTAATTTTATAGCATTGGCAATATATTCTGTAGACTTAACAGAATTTGTATTAGCAGGTATTAAGTTATCTACTAAAGTATCATTACCATTTGTATTTAAAATAGCATAAGATCTAATTTTTAAAGAATTAGCTTCTTTAACTGCTTGTTCTTCATAAATTCAATCAACTACAAATAAAACTTCTGGGATTTTTTTCATTTCTTTCAATCACTTAAAAGCTTTATCTAATTTTTCAAGCTCTAACATTTTTCATGCTATTTCTTTTTTAGTTAATCCTTCAAATCATCCAGAATTAGAATCATCTAATAATTTTACATATGTAGAAATTCTTTTTTTAATTGTTTTAAAATTTGTTAATAAACCTGGAACCCATTTTTCTGAAACATAAAAATGTCAAGTTTCTTCAGCTAAACTAACAAATGCATCTCTTGATTGTAATTTAGTAGCAACAAAAAGTATTTTTTTACCTTCAGAATGTAATTTTTTTAATTCATTTTTAACTTCTTCTAATTTTTTAGAAGTTTTAGTTAAATCAATTACATGAATACCATTAACTGAACCATAAATATAATTTTTCATTTTAGGGTTCCAATAATTAGTTTTATTACCAATATGTAATAAATTTTCAAACATTGAATTTAATTCATTTTTATCCATTTTTTTAATTATTTTAAATAAACAAAACTTCTATTATAATACTTATTTCTTTGGTTTTTGAATTAAAGAAATTAAGTATTATATAGGTGGTTTTTAAATTATTAAATCTGTTTCAATATAAATTGAATTCCCAGAATTAACATCTATAAACTATTTAATTTCTTCTACTTTTTTTTCAGTTTTTTTAGATACAGTTTTTTTATTTTTTTTAGTTTCAGCTACTTCAGCATCTATTTTTTCTTCTTCTCAAGCATCTTGAATTTTTGGTTTTTTACTATTAACTTTTGGTATATTTGGTATATCTTGTAGAGCTTTTAAAGATAAACCTATTCTTTTTTTAGAAGGTTCAAAGTTTATAATTTTAGCTGAAACCTCTTCACCTACTTTAACATGTTCTCTAATATCTTTTACTACACCATGAGAAATTTCAGATAAATGAATTAATCATTGTATATCTCAATCAAGATTCAAGAATGCACCAAATTTAGATATTCTAGAAATTGGAGCAACTATTGTATCACCGAGTTTATATCTTTTAGCAAGTATATCCCAAGGATTTTCTTTAAGTCTTTTAATAGATAATGAAATTTTTTCACTATCAAGTCCTATAACTTTTACCTTTACCTTCATTCAAACTTTAGCAAATTTAGATGGATCTGTAACATGCCCCCAATCAATTTCAGAAACATGAACTAATCATTCTAATCATTCAAAAGTAACAAATAAACCGTATGATAAAATACCACTAACTACTCATTCAACAATATCTCATTCTTTTAAATTAACTAAAGCTTTTGATCTATCTTCTTCAATAGCAGCTTTTTCAGAAAAAATAATTTTTTTACCACCCTCATCTACATTTATAACTCTTACTTTAAATGGTATACCAACTAAACTATTTAAATGTTCAAGTATTTTTTCTGGATCTGCTCATTCAACTCTAGGATAATGTATAGGTGTTAATTGAGAAACAGGTATAAATCATTTTAAACCATCAATATCTACAAGTAAACCTCATTTATTAGCTTCAGTAGGTCTAACAGTAATAACTTCAGAAGATTCATTATATTTAGAAAGATTAGAAAGATTTTTGATTTGATTAGCTCTTTTTAATGAAAGAATTAATAAACCTCTATCAATAGAATCTCCTAGTACCATAATATCAATATTTTGACCAACTTGTAAATCATTTAAATCAATAGTATTACCTACTTCTTTTGAAACAACTAAACCTGTAAATTGATTATTCACATTTACCAAAATATTCTTTTTTTCTATTTTTATAATAGAACCTGATATAACTTCTCATTGTTTTGGATACTTAATTTCAGGAGAGTTTTTGAATAACTCTTCAAACAGAGCTAAATCTTTATTTGTCATTATGACATAAATATTAAAAAATAAAATATTGCTATCATTTCTGATAGCTTATAATAATTTGTTTTATAAGGCTTTTATTAAAATTATTATTAAAAATCTATTGAGTAAAAAGTTAGTATAGGACTTAAACTTTCTACTTAAAAACTTTTAATAAAAATATTTTTTATATGGGGTGCCCGAAGGGGTTCGAACCCTCGACCTCCAGAGTCACAACCTGGCATTCTAACCAACTGAACTACGGGCACCATAACAGCCTTTTTATAAAAGCAAAAAGATTATATAAAAAAAGAAAGTAATGTCAAAAAAAAAGAGCTTAATAAATTTGTTTTTATAATAAAATAAATTAGAATAAATTTAAAATATACTTAATTTTTTAATAAATGCTTAGAAAAGATATAGATTTTTTTGCAAATACATTATATGATATGTATACAGATGCAAAAACTGAATTAGAATACAATAATGATTTTCAGTTACTTATAGCTATAATTATGTCTGCTCAAACAACAGATAAACAAGTAAATAAGGTAAATTTAGTATTTTTTAAAAAACTTATATGACCAAAAGATTGAGTAAAAATGTGAATAGAAAATATAAAAGAAAATATAAATACTATTTCATTTTTTAACAATAAAGCAAAAAATATATTCAAAACTTGCGAAATATTAACGAAACAAAATTTAGATGAATTTGATACAATTAAAAAACTAACTATTTTACCTTGAGTATGAATAAAAACAGCAAAAGTATTTTTATCAATTACAAGAGATGCTCCATATTTAGCAGTTGATACTCATGTTCATAGAGTACTAAACAGAGTATGATTAGTAAAAACTAAGACACCAAAAGATACAGATAAAATAGTAGAAAAAATATTTACAAAACAAAATTTAGCAAATCTACATCATTCTCTTATACTTTTTGGTAGATATCATTGTACAGCTATAAGAAAACCGAAATGTAAAAATTGCCCCTTTTTAGATAAATGTAATTATAAGTATAAAAACATTTAAAAGTAACTATTATTGAAATTGAATAAAAAACAATTTATAAGTTTTCTATAAATCATAATAATTCGTCTTTAAAAATTTTTTTATCAAATTTTAATACATGATTTCTAATTTGATTAGGATTAAAAGTAATTTGTTCAAATTTTTTTATAGCTTCATTTAATGATTCTATAGCTTGTTCTTTAAAAAATATTCATGTTTTTCAATCAATTACTGTTTCAAGTGCTCATCATTTACTATAAGCAATAACAGGAGTACCACAAGCCATTGATTCAATAGGAACTAATCAAAAATCTTCTTCTGGAGGAAATAAAAAAGCTTTTGCTTTTCAAAATAATTCAATTGTTTCAGTTTTTGAAATATTCAATTTCCACTCAATATTTGAGTTACTTTTTTCTTTTAATTCTTTATATAATTTATTTTCAGTATTTGTAACCAAAACAATTCTTTTTCCATTTTTATTAAAAGTATCAACAATTAAATCAAATTTTTTATATGGTATACATCTTCATACATATAAGTAAAAATTTTCTTTTTTTTCATTTAATTTAAATTTAGAAATATCTATACAAGGATAAATAACAGTGGAATTTCTATTATAATATTTTTTTATTCTGTTAGCTGTGTTTTTAGAATTTGCTATAAAATAATCCGGTCTTTGTGCTGCTATAAAATCCCATTGTCTAAGTTTAAATACTATTTTAGGCATTAACCATTTTCAAAATATATTTAATATTCAAAATTCCATCATATTTATATATTCATGATAGTGAGACCAAAAATATCTAGTTGGAGTATGACAATAACATATTTGAATAGAATTAGGTTTTGTTATTATTCATTTACTTTCTGCACTAGTAGAAGATATTATTAAATCATATTCAGACAAATCAAAATTTTCAAAAGCAAGTGGTCTCAACATAAGTGATAATTTATGAGATTTATTTAAAAATGGTATTTTTTGAATAAATGATGTAGTAATTTTTCTTCACTCAAATATAGAATTATTTTTTTGAAAAAATATACTGGTAAATATATCAACATTTGGAAAAATTTCCAATAATTGTTCTAAAACTATTTCTGCTCATCACCAATCTTTTATCCAATCACAAACTATTGCTATTTTTTTTTGATTTATGTTTTGCATTTGTATTTATTTTAATGTATTTATATTCTCCAATTAATTTCTTTTTTTCATTCTTTTTTTAATATATCATTTGTTTTTTTAAAACAATCACTTCATAAAAATCCTCTGTGTGCAGAAAAAGGTGACGGGTGAGTTGTTTCTAATATATAATGTTTAGAAGTATCAATCAAAGATTTTTTACCATTTGCAAATGATCACCAAAGTAAAAATATTACTCAATGCTTATTATCAGATATTGTTTTTATTATATAGTCTGTAAATTTTTCCCATCATATTTTTGCATGGCTTGCAGGTTTTCCAGCTTGAACAGTTAAAATTGCATTAAGTAAAAATACTCATTCTCTTGCCCATGGTATTAAATTTCATGATTTAGGAATATCTAATAACAAACTTCTATTTAGTTCTTTGTAAATATTTCTTAAACTAGGAGGTATTTTTATTCAATCAGGAACACTGAAACAAAATCATTGAGCTTGTCATTTTCAATGATATGGATCTTGTCATAATATAACTACTTTTATATCATCAAAATGAGTTTTTTCAAAAGCATTGAACATATCTTCTATTTTAGGATAAATTATTATTCAAGAACTTAAATCATCATTTATTTTTTTATTAATTTCTAAAAAATAGGGTTTTTCAAATTCTTCTTTTAAAATTTTATACCAAGATTCTTCAATATTTGGCTTATTATTCATTTTTGAGATTGATTTTAGAAATTACATTATAAATCTTTTTTGAGTAATATTTTCACATTTAACCACTACAACTATCACAATTTTTTACATCTAAACTCATAGATCTAACATAGTAAATTGTTTTTATTCATTGTTTATGAGATTTTATATAATACTCGTACAATTCTCTAGGAGAAGTATTTACGGGATTAATTATCCATTCAAATGAAATTGATTGATCTATCCATTTATAAATAACTGATACCATATCAATTACATCATTCATATTCATATTCACATATTCTTTATAATACCAAAAGTTTTCTTGATCTAAATTTGGTGCAACATTTACACTCGGTGCAATTGCATTTGTTTCTACGAAATATTTTTTATAAATAGGAAGTATTGAAGCTGTTGTTCAAATAACTAAAGCAGTTGAAGTATTTGGAGCAGGAGCTAAGTGATATGCAAATCTTAATCAATCAATTTTTATATTATCAATTAAATTTAACCACTTATCACTCATATCAGAATATTTTTTAAACCAATCTGCATTTTTTCAAATAAGAATTCATTTAGACCATTCAGAACCTTTATAGACACTATATGTTCATCTTTCTTTAGCTAATTCATTTGATGATTTTAAAGTTCTATATGCATATTTTTCAAATAATTTATCTACAACATCTCTAGCCTCTTTTGAATCATAAGAAAGTTTGTTTACAGCTAAATATTCAGCTAATCAAAGAAATCATAATCATACTGATCTATATTTTTTTGCAGTTACTTCTGCTTCTTTTATAGGATAAAAATTTAAATCTATCACATTATCAAGTAATCTCATAGCAATAGGAATAACTTTTTTTATATCTTCATCTGTATTTACTTTTGCTACATTTATAGAGGCTAAATTACAAACAACACTATCACCAGGCTCATATTTAATAACTATTTTTCAATCTTCTATTGTTTCCTCTATAAATTTTGAAGGACTTGTATTTTGACATATTTCTACACATAATTGAGTAGAATAAATATTACCAGCATGTTTATTTGGATTTAATCTATTTATTGTATCTCTAAAAAAAGCATAAGGCATTCATGTCTCTACTGTAGCTTTTAAATATTTTTTAAATAAATCTTTTGCACTTACTTTTTCCTTTAATTCTAAATCTTTGTTATTTTCACACTCAACATAAAATTTATCAAAATCTTCTCAAAAATGGTCTTGTAATTTCTTACCAGTTTTATCTAAAATTTCTTTTGGATCAAATAATGTCCACATCTCATTATTTGCAACTCTTTCCATAAATAAATCAGGAAAAGTTACAGCTGGAAATACATCAAATGCTTTACTTCTAATATCTCAAGTTTCAGTTTGTAAATCTAAAAAATTATATATATCTCTATGGAACACATCTAAAGTAACAGAAATAGCTCAAGCTCTTGCTCAAAGTTGATTTACTGCTATAGCTGTATCATTTATCACTTTTACCCATGGATTTACTCAACCAGCTGCTCATTTTACACCTCTAATATAACCTCATTTTGATCTAATATTTCATAAATATACTCATATCCCTCCACCAAATTTTGATACTTGAGCCATATTTTCAATATTATGATAAATTGCTCTTAAATCATCATCTATATTGAATTTAAAACAACTCGATAATTGATGGAAATTTGTTCTAGCATTTAATAGAGTTGGAGTTGGTAGAGATATTTTTCAAGTTGCACAATAATCATATATCTTTTTAGCTATTTTTAATCTATCTTCTTTTGCTTCGGGTTTAGCTAAGAACAAAGCAACACTCATATACATTTCTTGAGGCAATTCTTTGATTATTTTATTTGGATTTAAAAGATACCTCTTTTTATACATCAAAATAGTTGTATAATTATAATCATAATCATAATCTTTTTTTAAGTATTTTCAGGCTTCAATTATATCTTCTGGAGTATAATAATCATAAAAATCTTTTGAATATAATCCATTTTTTACATATTCATCAAAAAGTGATTTATAATGTTTTGCTTCATATATTTTGGTAATATCCATTTTTCTATTATTTGAAGCCTCTTTATACAAATCAATCAAAGCTAATCTACCAGCTATAAATTGCCAATAAGTATTTTCAACAGTTATTAAGTCAATAGCTGATTTAATAAGCATTTTTGTAATATCTGTAGTTTTCATTCATTCAACTATATATTTTCTCAAACTATCTGATATTTCTTCAAATCTACATTTACGAGCTAATCAATAACTTACTATTTTATAAGTTTTTCTTATCTTTTCTATATCAAAATTTTCTTTTAATCATGTAGATTTTATTATTCTAAAAGTTTTTTGATCTAATTTTTTTTCAATTTTTTCTTTTTCTTTTTCTCTAAGTATATTTCTTTCATTTCTATAAATAATAAAATGTTTCATTACTTGAAAATGACCAGACTCCATTAATTGTCTTTCAACTTGATCTTGAATATTTTCAACAGTAATGAAATTTGTACCATCAGAATTTGCTATAATTTCATTTAAATTATAGATAACATTATCAGTTACTTCGTCAACAAAAGATAAGTCTAATTCTCATACAGATTCAGCAGCTTTTTCAATAACTCTTTCTATTCTTGTTCTATCAAAATTTATTAAATCACCATCTCTTGTTTTAATTACTTTTAAATTCATATTTTTTTCATAAACTAAATAAATTGACTGTTAAGAAATGTAACCATTTTTTCTTTTTTTGCTAACACTTTTAAAATATTCTTGTTAAAAGATTATTTTTTATTGTTAATAACTAAGAATTTTTGTTTTATTATTCTATAAATTTTTATTTTAATTAATTTATTTTGTATCTTTTTATAAAACTTTTTGGAGTTTTCTAAAAAATAAATATAATTGATTTACCTAAAAAAAATAACTTCATAAAAACTATGTATTTTTAATATCTTTATATAAAAATAAATTAATTAATATAATATAAAATTTTATAGAAAAGTGTTTTTTTGAAAAAATACAATCAATAAAAAATTTTTGTTAAAGTAATAAGCTATAATTAAAAAATAGCTACCTTATATTTCTTCAAAAAAGTTATTATCATATAATAAAATATAAGTTTAAATAAAAAGTATAGATATATCATATTTATATGATTGTATAACCGTAAAACGGGTTAGAGGTGATTTTAATTTTTAACTTTCAAAATATAAATGAAAGATTTTTTAGATGAATTAGATAAAGAATTATCAAATGAAATTGATTCAGATTATCTAGAAGAAATAGATTATGTAAAAAATGAAGTAGACTCTTTAAAAGATGTTGAAAAACAAATAGTAAAAAAAGAAATAGTAGTAATAAAAAATAATAAAAATACTGTTTTAAGTAATAATATACAAAAAGCTAATATAAATACTTCTACAAGTAATAATATAACAAAAAGTAATACTTCAAGTGTAAAAAGTAATAACTTTAATAAAAAACCGAAAAATAATGATAATGAAATAAGATGAAAATTTATTTCAAAATTTCCAGAAACAAAGTTTTATCTTCCATTACTTAGACAATGATATACTAGATATATGCCTATTTGATGAAATAATGAAACTTGAGCAAAAAATATGTGAATGGTTCAATATAATGAAGATATTATTTTAATAGATTGTTGAGTACAATTTGCTGATCCAGATATGTTATGAGTAAATTATTCTATTCCAGATGTATCTTTTTTAACAAAATATAAAAAACAAATAAAAGGTTTTTTAATTACTCATGCTCATTTAGATCATATTTGATCTTTGAAACATGTAATGCCAGCTTTGTGAATGCCTGTTTTATATGCTACAAGATTTACACTTTGATTAATAAAAAAATCATTAGAAGAAGCTTGATTATTATCTCAAGCTACTTTAATAGAAGTAGATTCTCATACTTGAGATAAAATAAAAATTTGAAAATTTAGTGTAGAATTTTTTAATGTTAATCATTCAGTTCCAGATTGTGCTTGAATATATTTAGAATCAGAAGGTGGTACAAAAATTGTACATACTTGAGATTTTAAAATAGATCATACTCCAGCTATAGATAAGCCAGCTGATTTAAATAGAATTGAAGAAATTTGAAAAAGATGAATTAGTTTATTTTTATCAGATTCTACATGATCAACAAGAAAAGGTTTTTCTATGAGTGAAAAAAATGTTTGAGAAGAATTAGAAAAAATAGTTTCAAGACATACTAAAGGTAGATTAATTATTGCTACTTTTTCATCTTGGATATCTAGAATTCAACAATTAGTAGATATTTGTGAAAAATATGATAAAACAATATTTTTAAGTGGTAGAAGTATGGTTGAAAATGTAGCCATAGCAAAAGAATTAGGATATTTGAATATTAAACAAGGAATTGTAAAAAAAATGAGTCCTAAAAATACGGAATGAATACCACCTCATAAACAAATAATTATAACTACTTGAAGTCAATGAGAAGAATTTTCAGCTTTATCTAGAATGGCAGAGTGAAAACATACATCTGTAGAAATAATAAGGTGAGATACAGTAATATTTTCATCATCTATAGTTCCATGAAATGAAAAATCTGTTATTTGAATTATTAATAGATTAATTAAACTTTGAGCTAATGTTATAACAAAAGATGATTGAGAAGTTCATACTTGAGGTCATGCATTTCAAGAAGAACAAAAAATATTTTTAAAATTGGTAAAACCAAAATATTTTATGCCTATATTTTGAGATTTATATTTCAGAACTGTACATAAAAATACTGCAATTGATACGGGTTTTAAAGATGAAAATATTTTAATGTTAGATAATGGTAATATGGTAGACTTTGCACCTAATAATTGAAATGTATTTAAATCTAGAATTAAGGCTCCTATTCAAGAATTAGTTATTGATGGTTACGGTATGTGATTAGCTAATAGTCATGTTATACAGGCAAGAGAAAAAATGATGAATTCATGAGTTTTAGTTATTACATTTAAAGTAGATAAAAAAACAAAAACTATTTTATGACATATGAAATTAGAGAGTAGAGGACTTGTTTATTTAGATGAAGTTAGATATATTCATAGACTTATAATAAAAAAAGCTAGGGATGTTTATGAGAATACAGTAAAAGATATACCAGATATAGAAGAAAAAGATTTATTAAAAATTATTAGAACAGATTTAGAAAAGTTTTTACTTCATAAATTAGATAGAGAACCAATGATAATACCAATGGTAATAGAGGTTTAATTTTTATTCTTTTTTACAAGTTTTTTATATTTTTTTGACTTTTTTTAAAAAATACTTATTCTATTTTTCAAATATTTTCTTTATTTATTCAGTAATTTTAATAATGCCAGATAAAAATATAGTAGACGATTATTATTCGCAAATAGATTCTTGAGAAAAAGTATCAAATAAGAATAATGAATCAAAAAAAACAGTAGTAGTTACTAAGAAAAAAATAATCATAAAAAAACCAATTGTTATTCCTAAAAAAGAATGAGTTTTTTCTTGATGAGATAAAAAAAATAATGAAATAAAAAAAACTGACCAAAAAGTAAAAGTTAGAAAAAAATGATTTGTACAAAAAATAGAGGTAGTTAAAAGAGATGATATAGCTAAAAAGAAAGTTGAAGAAGCATATAGAAAAAAAGTAGATGCAGTCTATAAAAAGAAAACAGAAGAAGTACACAAAAAGAAAATAGAAGAAGCATATAGAAAAAATGAACAAGAAAAAGTACCTAAAAAAAATATAATTGTAAAAAAAATAGATAGAAGTATTATAACAAAAGCACCAGTAGTAGTTATTAAAGATGCTAAAACTTTAGCTAAGGATTATTCTAAAAAATTTACTAATAATAAAAAACCTGTTAAATCTTGAGATAATATTTATGATACAGAAGCTAAAAAATCAAAATTATTTTTATGAGATAAAAAAACTAGATGAAGATTAAAATTTACAGACGAAAAAGAAATAACTTTTATTAGATCAAATAAAGTAAATAAAAAACAAGAAAAAAATATTGGTGATATAAAACAAAATTTGATAGAAAAAAGAGGAGAAATAATTATAGTTCCAGAAATTCTTTCTTTAAAAGAGTTATCAGAAAAAATAGGGGTTGTTTTGCCTAAGTTAATGGCTGAATTCATGAAAAATTGAATGATGGTAAATATAAACTCAAAAATAGATTTTGATTCTGCATCAATTATTGCGGGGGTATTTGATATAAAATTGGAAAGGGATATTTCTGGTTGAGCATCTGTTGAGGATCTTTTTTCTTGAAATATTACAGATTTATTAAAAGAAGATGATCAATCTAAATTGGTACCTAGAACACCAGTTGTTTCAATTATGTGACATGTAGATCATGGTAAAACATCTCTTTTAGATTATATTAGAAAAGCAAAGGTGGCTTCAGGTGAAGCAGGTTGAATTACTCAAAGTATATGAGCTTATCAAGTAGAATTAGATAATGGTAAAATTACATTTTTAGATACTCCTTGACATGAAGCTTTTACTGTTATGAGAGCTAGATGAGCTAAATCTACTGATATTGCTGTACTTTTAGTTGCTGCAGATGAATGAGTAAAACCTCAAACAATTGAATCAATAAATCATGCAAAAGAAGCAGGTATACCTATAATAGTTGCTATAAATAAAATGGATAAAGTTTGAGCTAATCCAGAACATGTAAAATGACAATTAGTAGAACAATGATTGACATCTGAAGATTGGGGTGGTGATACACCAATGGTTCCAATTTCTGCAAATACTGGTTTTTGAATAGATGATTTATTAGAAATAATTTTACTTGTTGCTGAAATGCAAGAAATGAAGGCTAATCCTGATAGAGCATGAATAGCTACTGTTATAGAATCACATTTAGATCATAAATTAGGACCTGTTGCTACAGTTTTAATTAATACTTGAACAGTTAAAATGTGAGATAATATAGTATGTCAAGATACTTATTGAAAAATAAAAGTTTTAAAAAATTATACTAATCATTGAATTAAATATGGAATTCCATGAGAACCAGTTTTAATTGTTTGATTAGATAAAGTTGTTAATGGTTGAGATATATTACAAGTTGTAAGTAGTGTTGAACAAGCTAAACAAAAAGCAGAAGAATACAGGGCTATATTATTTAAACAAAAAACTGCTTGATTTTCTTGATTAGCATTATTAATGTCAAAAATTAAAGCTTGAAATTTAAAACAATTAAAAATAATATTAAAAGCAGATACAAATTGATCTTTAGAGGCTATAAAATGAGCTTTAACTAAATTATCAACTCCAGAAACTACAGTTCAAATAATTCATGCATGAGTAGGATCAATTACTGAAAGTGATATTTTAATGTGACAATGAAGTGAAGCAATTTTGGTTGGTTTTAATGTTTGAGTTCTACCAACAGCTAAATCAGTATTAGAAACATCTTTAGTAGAATATATTAGTAGTGATATTATTTATCATATTACTGATAAAATTGAAAGAATAGTTACTTGAATGCTTGATCCTAAAGAAGTAGAAGTTATTTTGTGTAAAGCTAAAGTATGAGGTATTTTCTTTACTTGAAAATGATTTATGATACTTGGTTTAAAAGTACCACCTGAAAGTAAAATAGAAAATAAGACTTTAGTTAGAATAATTAGAAAGAAAAAAATGATTTGAAATTGAAAAATAGAATCATTAAAAGTTTGAACTTTAGAAGTAAAAGAATTAGAAGGACCAATTGAATGTTGAATAAAATTCATTACAAATGTTGCTGTAGAAATGTGAGATGATTTAGAAATTTATAAAATCGAAATTCAAAAATAAAATAAAAATCTTGTTAAATTATTTAACAAGATTTTTATTTTTACTAATAGTATTTATAGTATTAATAATATTTATATTATTTAATGATATCTTTTTAATACATAAAAATTTAGTTAGAATCATAGAAAGTATAATACATTTT
>DIUG01000017.1 GCA_002422305.1 Patescibacteria group bacterium UBA6164
CAAAATGTATTATACTTTCTATGAAAAAGTATAGTTAAATATTTGCTTTTTTTTATAAAACATATATACTAACACTTGTCAGAAAAATAAGAAGTTTCAAACTTACTCAATATAATGTATTTATAGTTAATTTGGGTTACTGAAACTAATAGTAAATAAAAACTAATTTTTTAATTTTTGTTTGTTATATAGCGTGATAAATTAATTACATTACATATATTTGTTTTGTTTGGAAGTTCTCCTCTTTTTTAAAAATTAATTAAGAAGAACTTGCATTATTATTATGTTTAGTTCTTTTTTTGATTTTTATTATTAAACATATAAAAATATGTCAGAAACATTGAGAAAAATAGATGCAGAAGGTACTAGTGAAAATATTACTTTTTCAGATTTAGGTTTATCAGAAAAAATATTAAAATCTATTAAGGCAAAATGATATGAATATCCTAGTGCTATACAATCGGCAGTTATCCCTTTATTATTAAATGGTGATAAAGATATTATTGGTCAAGCTCAAACAGGTACTTGAAAAACAGCAGCTTTTGCTTTACCTATTTTAGAAAGATTAGATGTTAATTCTAAAGATATTCAAACTCTTATATTAACTCCAACTAGAGAATTGGCTATACAAGTAGCTGAAGAAATAAAATCATTTGCTGATTCATGAGTAAATGTTCAATTACTTTATGGTGGTCAAAATATTAGAGATGAATTAATGTGATTAAAAAGAGGTCCTCAAATAGTTGTAGGTACTCCAGGTAGAGTAATAGATCATTTAGCTAAAAGAAAGACACTTAAAATAGAAAATCTAAAATATTTTATTTTAGATGAAGCAGATGAAATGTTAAATATAGGTTTTAAAGAAGAAATAGAAGAAATAATACAGTTTACACCGATAAATAAAAAAGTATTATTATTTTCTGCAACTATGCCTAAAAGTATAAAAGATATAGTAAATAAATATATAAAAGATCATGATTTTGTATCTATTGAAAGAAATGAATTAACAAATTCTAATATAGAACAAAAATGTTATAAGGTAAATGAAAGAGATAAATTTGAGGCTTTATGTAGAGTAATTGAGGTAGAATTTGATTTTTATTGAATATTATTTTGTAGAACTAAGGCTGATGTAGATGAAGTTGCTGCTAAGTTGATGAATAGAGGATATAAAGTAGAATGAATTCATGGAGATGTTGATCAAAAACAAAGAGAAAAAACTTTATCTAGATTTAAAAATGGTGCAATAAAAATACTTGTAGCAACAGATGTTGCAGCTAGATGAATAGATGTAAATAATTTAACTCATGTTATAAATTATACACTTCCTGATAATCCAGAAACATATACTCATAGAATTTGAAGAACAGGTAGAGCAGGTAATAAGTGAGAAGCAATTTCTTTTGTTACTAGAAAAGATTCTAGAATACTTTCTTGGATAGAAAAAGCTATAAAACAAAAAATAAATGTAGAAAAATTACCAGAGGTTAGTCATGTAATTGAATTTAAAAAGAAAAGATTAATAGATAATACAAAAGAATTATTGTTAAATAAAGATGAATTAAATTATATAGATTTAGCAAAAGATTTATTAGAATTATCTGATCCAGAAGCAGTATTGGCTGCTATTTTAAAAGAAGCTTATGGTAAAGAATTTTCTACAACTCATTATAATGAATTAAAAGAAGATAGTTTTTCTTCTGATACAAGAGATAGATGAAATAAAAATGATAGATGAGAAAGAGGTTTTAGTTGAGTTCCTTGAGAAAGAAGATTATTTGTAGCAAAAGGTAAATTAGATTGATTTACTCCATGAAGTTTAATACAATTTTTGGAAAAAGAAGTTGATTGTAAATTAGGAGATATTTGAAATATTGATATTATGAGAGAATTTTCATTTATAAATTTAAAAGATGAAGATGCAAATTTCGTACTTAAAAAATTTAAAGATTTAAATTCTAGAAAACCAGTTGTTGTTGAAGCTAAACAAAAAGATAGTAGCTCATCAAGTTTAAGTGGTTCAAGATGATGATTTAGAACTTCTAATTCTAGTAGAGGTTGATTTAAATCTGGATGATCAAGTAGTAGATGATGAAATAGTTCATCTTATAAAGGTAAAAAATAAAAAAAATCCATCCTTGAATTTTCCCCTTAATATTAAGAGGGGGAAAAACAGGATAGGATTTTTTTTTATTAAAGAGTTAGAGCTTTTTATATTATTCTTTTTCTACTACTTTAATAATAATATTATCTATTATTTTAGAAACATTTTTCATAAAAAATGGTCTTACTTCTATTTTTACATCACTTACTTTTGGATTATTAAGAAGTATTCTTTGAACCTCATCTTTATTTATTCATAAAATACTATTTTTTAATCTTTCTATATATACATCTTTTTCATTTTCAAAATTATGTGATAAAAATACTTCTACTTGAGCAGTAGCTTTTATTTCTAAAGGTTTATCTTTTTTATAAATTATATCAGGTATTCTTAGTGATTTTGTGTTAATAAGTAATAATTTTTCTGTATCACTTAGTATAGTTTGTTTTATAGTGTTTGATAATTGGTTGAGTACTTTTTCAGTATTATAAATATAACTAGTGATTTTTATTGTTCATGATAATTCGAAATTTTCAATATTATCTCATACTTTTATTTTATCTTCGCCATTAATTTTAAAGTCGGTATAACTTAATATGTTATCTATTCATAAAATATCAAAATTAACACTATTATTTTTATTATCATCTTGAATTTGTTTTTTTAATTCATTTAATGCTTGTTGTTTTAATTTTCATTCTAAAATACTTTTTGCATTATTTATATCTTCTTTAGTAAGTTTTTTTATGTAATTATCATTTCATCAACTTATTTCTTCAGTAGTTATTGCATAAATTTTGTCTTTATTTGTTTTTAATCAAGGTAATTCTAATATTATTCAAGTTCATATATTTGCTTTACTTCCTAATATTGTTCATTTTGAATCATGAGTTCTTGATGTAACATTTATTTCTATTTTTCACGAGATAACTCATCAAGTAGATGAAACTTCAGCTTTTGGTATGTTTACAGGTGTATCAGTAGTATAAATTATTCATTCTTTTGTTTGAATTCTAGTTCATAATATTAATTCTACGGGTTCATTTAAATCATTATAAAAAGTAACTCTTCATTTACTTCTTGTTAATTTTTCTTCGTTTATTCAACTAGTTCAAAAATTCTCGGTTAAATATATTAGTTTTGATATTTTAGTTAATTTTATTATATCATTACTTATTATATCTCATTCTTTTGCTTCTCTAAAAATAAAATTTTCAGATTTTGTTTTTATACTTATTTGAGGTGTTATATAAATATATGTTTTGTTTACTGCAAAATAAAAAATAAATACAAGAAGTAATATAGAAAAGATAAGTCATAATAAAAAAAATCACATTTTTGAACTACCAGTAGAATATTTTTTTTGATATTCTAGTATTATATCAGGTGTTTTATTTGAAAAAATTTGTTTTATTTCTATTAAATATCTTTTTAATAAATATTTTAAATACTCAAAATAGGTATAATTATATTCTAATAAATCTATATCTCATAATTGAGAATATTTTATTCAAATACTTTTTCATATATTTTTTGCAGTTTTATCATTAGTTATAAGTATTAATTCTTTTTTTCAAGCTTTATTTTTTAATATTTTTAAAGATGTATGATTATGTAATATTGGATGTCAAAAAGGGAAATCAAGAACTATTTCCTTTTGTTTACAATTATTTATTTTTATTATAATATCTATTATAGAATCATTTTTATTTATTTTTATCATATGGAATAGTTTTATTTATTTTTAATAATTATCTTTTTATTTATTTTTATTTTTTTAAGATATTAAATAAAAATATTATATCTAGAATAACTAATTTATATTAAATTTCAATATTTCTTTACAAAAAAAATGTAATAATTAGAATAGCTATAATGAATAATTAATTTAAATAATCTATATAGGGATTAATAAAACTTTAACCAAACTTTTTTTATGGAAAATATAAAAAAAATAATTGATTTAATAGATACAGCTATAAAAATTGATGCAGAAGTAAATATAATGTGATGAGAAATTATCGCAGATTTTTATGATGATAAAGTAGATTATTATAGATGATTAATTTTTAATTCTAAAGACTGGTTAACTAATTATCAATCTGAATTATCAGAAAAATATGGTTTAAGTTCTTTGAAAATAAAATATACATGAGCTTCATGATATTTTATAGAATTATCTAAAAATCAATCAAATAAGGCTCCAGATATTTTTATACATAAACAAACTTTAGTAAATGCTTCTAGATATATAACTATAGAATTAAAAAATTTTGAACAGGATATTTTAGAGGCAGAATGAAATAAATCAAGTAGAGAATATGAAATTTTTTTAGAAATAAGGGAAGAAATATTAAATAATTTTGACAATATTAAAAATATTTGAGATAAAACTTCATTTATAGACTTTATATCTACTATGTCAGAAATTGCATATTTTAATAATTATGTTAAACCAGAGGTACACAAAAAGTATGATTTTCAAGTTTTATGATGAAGACATCCAGTTATAGAAAAAACAGAAAAAGATTTTATAAGTAATGATTTAACTTTTACTGAAAAAAAATATGTTCATATAATTACATGACCAAATATGTGATGAAAATCTACTTTTTTAAGACAAAATGCTTTAATAATATTGCTTTCACATATAGGTAGTTTTGTTCCAGCTAGAAAGGCCATTATTCCATTAGTTGATAAAATATTTTCTAGAATTTGAGCAAATGATAATTTGTTTTTATGACAATCTACCTTTATGGTAGAAATGCAAGAAGTAGCAAATATATTGAATAATTCTACGAAAAATAGTTTTGTTATAATAGATGAGGTTGGTAGATGAACATCTACCTATGATTGAATGAGCTTAGCTTGGGCTATTTTAAGGGAGAATCATGACAAAATAAAGGCTAAAACATTATTTGCTACTCATTATCATGAACTTATAGATGAATCTAAAAAGTTATCTTGAGTAGAAAATTTTTCTGTTGCAGTTTGAGAAAATGAAGACAATTTAATTTTTCTTAGGAAAATAATTCCAGGTTGAATAAAAAAATCTTTTTGATTAGAAGTTGCTAGAATAGCTTGATTATCAAGTGATACTATAAATGAAGCTAAAAAAATGTTAAAAATGTTAGAATTAGAACATAATAAAATATCGGGTACACAAATGATTTTATGAGGAATTGAATCAGATATTAAAATAGTAGAAAAAAAAGAAGAAATTAAAAAAGAAAGTATGTTAGAAAAAGAATTAAAAAAAATAGATATAAATAATTTAACACCTATAGAAGCAATAAATAAATTAAATGAATTAAAAAATATTTTTCTTAAATAATAAAATAATGAAAAAAAAGATAATAATATTACATGACACATTTTTATATAAATGAGGTTGAGAAAGACTAATTTTAATGATGGCTAAAACCTTAAAATCAGATTTAGCTTCAGGATTTTTTAGTAAATGAAGTTTTGATTTGAGAAAAGAATGATTTAAATGAGAGATGATTTCTGTTTCAAGTGAAATATTTCAAAAAGGTTTTAGACATATTAAACTTAAAATAGCATTTTTATTTAATACTAATTTTTTAACAAATTATGATACAGTTATTTTTTCTTGAGATTCTATAAGTTCTGTTAGAAATTGTAGACAAGATACTAAAAAAATATATTATTGTCATACTCCACCTAGATATTTATATGATTTAAAAAAAGATTACTATAAAAAAGTACCATTACTAATAAAGCCATTTTTTTCCATATTAACTTATTTATTTCAAAAAATGTATGAGTATGATATATCAAAAATGGATTTAATTTTAACTAATTCGATAAATACACAAAATAGAATAAAAAATTTTTTATGATTAGATTCTATTGTATTATATCCTCCTGTAGACACTGAAAAATTTAAATATATTTCTCAATGAGATTATTATTTATCATTTGCTAGACTTAGTCATGCAAAAAGAGTAGATAAAATAGTTTCTGCTTTTAAAGAAATGCCAGATAAAAAATTAATAGTAATATATTGAGAAAATGATCCTCAAAAAAAAGAGATATTTGATATATCAGAGTGATACAAAAATATAGAATTCATAACTTTACCATGAAATATATGATTTAATGATTATATAGGTAATTGTATAGCAACTATTTATGTACCAATAGATGAAGATTTTTGAATGAGTCCTGTAGAGAGTATGTCTGCATGAAAACCTGTTTTATGAGTAAAAGAATGATGACTTAAGGAAACTATTATAGATAATAAAACTTGAATTTTGATTTCTAATTGATTATCTGTATCTAGTATAAAAGAATCAATTAATTTAATGACACCAGATTTTTGTTTATCAATGAAATCAGATTGTGAAAAAAGAGCTAGTGATTTTTGTTTAAAAAAATTTGAGATAAAATTAAAAGATTTTATTAAATAGTAAAAATAATAAAAAAGAGATAATTATATTATCTCTTTTTTATTATTTTTTTATAGCACTTAATGCTTCTGCTTCAGTGTCTACAGTTGGAATAATTGTAGTAATACCTACCAATTCTAAAATATCTTTAACTCATTCTGAACAATTTGATATATACATTTTACCATTTACATCTTCTATATTAGAAAAAACATCAGCTATATATCATATCGACTTAGAATTTATATATTTTAACCCAGATAGATTAAATATTATATTTTTTCATGTAAAATCACCTATATCATCATATATAGTTTTAAATGTTTTATCTGCATTAGTTTCATCTAATTCTCAAGAGAACTCAAAAATATTAATACCATTTTCTAATTTTTTATTTACTTCTATTAAAGTTTGCATAAAATTATTTAAATTAAATTTATAAAATAATAATTTAATTATATACCAAAAAATCTATTTTAGCAAATTTTTACTACTTTTTTATTTAAAAATGAAAAAAAAATATTCTATAAATAATATAAATTCCTTAAATATTAATATAAAAGAACCTTCAATTATATTTTTAAAAGGTGATTTATGAGCAGGGAAAACAACAATAACTAAACATATTATAAATAATATTTTAAAAAAGAAGTATGATATTACATCACCAACTTATACATATTATAATAAATATGATAATATTTACCATTTTGATTTGTATAGATTGAAAGAATACGATGAGTTTTTTTCTATTTGATGAGAAGAAATATTAGATAATAATTCTTGAATAATAATTATTGAATGGCCAGAAATTATTGATAAATATTATAAATCAAATATAGAAATTATTTTAAGTAAGACTGATTTTGATAATGAAAGGGAAATTGAAATCATATATAATTAATATATGTTGTACTACAATTACACATATATTAATTATATATAAAAAATGTAAAACTATAATATAACATAATTATTTTCTATTAAATAAAACACTAAAAGTTTTAAGTACTATTTTTAAATCAAGTAATATGCTCCAGTTTTCTATATAAAATATATCTAATCAAGCTTCTTTTTTAAAGTCATTATTTTCTCTTCAATTAACTTGAGCCATTCATGTAATTCATGGTTTTATTGTAAGTACTCTTTTTTCATCAAGAGAGTAATTTTTTACTTCTCTTGGTTGATGAGGCCTTGGTCATACTAAACTCATATTTCATAAAATTAAATTGAAAAATTGAGGTAATTCATCTATAGAATATTTTTCTATAAAAGTTCAAATTTTAGTTTTTCTAGGATCATCTTTTATTTTATATAATGGACCATTTCTAGTACTACTTTTTTTTATTAATTCCTGTTCTATTTTTAATGCTTTGTCGTATTTAGCTTCTACATTATAAGCATCTTTTATACAATACTCCCATTTTATATATCTAAACTTATACAAAATAAAAATTTTTCAATTTTGTCATATTCGTATATTTTTATAAATTATAGGTCATTTTGGTTCTTCTATTTTTATTAATATTGCTATTATTATAAATAATGGTAATAGTATTAATAATCAAATTATTCATATAAATAAATCAAATAATCTTTTTATTATTTTACCCCAATTATCTAAAGGTGTATTATTTATTTCTATTACTGGTATATTATTTATTAGTGAAAGTGTTGTATTTGTCTTAGTTATGTCAAACGAATTTGTAATATATCTATATCTTATTCAAAAAATTCTGGTAAGTTCCCATAAATAAAATAAATCTTTTTTTCAGTAATCACTATCTATATATAAAACTTCATCACATTTCTTTTTTTCAAATAATTTTTGTATCATACTAATAGATCATATAAATTTTATTCATTCAATATTTTTATCATTTAGGTTTGAATATCATATTATTTTATATATTTTTGATTTTTTTATATCATCTAATATTTCTTTTATTTTTTCTATATCTTTATTATTAATTATTAATAATTTCTTTTTTGCTAATATTCATCTTTTTAATAAATGATATTCTATATTATTTAATATAATTCTTTCTAAAATAACTCACATAGTTCATATTATAAAAGTATATAATATAATTAATCTAGGTATTTCTACTTCATATATTATTCATTTTCATAAAAATATTATAACAAGAAAAAATAATAACCAATAAAATGAATATCTAATTATTTCTAAAAATTCTTTTACTTTTGAGGAAGTTATTTTTATAAAATATAATCAGTGTAATGAAAACACTAATACATATAATAAGCTTCAAAAAATAGCAAATGAAAAAAGAGATTCATTATCAATTGTTTGAATAGGTAATTTTAATTGAGGTACTAAATTTGTTATTAATCTTATATATCTTGCTATAAAAAAAGAAGATAAAATTATTAAGAAATCTAAAGGGACTCTTATTGCTCAAAAAATTATTTCATATTTTTTCATACTTTTATTTGTTTTATATTCATTATACTTTTATTTATTTTATATTTTTCACTTTATATTGCAAATTTTAAGATTTTTTATAAAATATATTTATTATTTTTTAAATTTTAAAATATGTCTATAGTTTCTAAATATAGAAAAATTGTAAAAATTGTAAATAAAATTAGTTATATAAAAAAAACATTCTTAGATATTCTTTTATTATATAAAAATTTCTTTCATTGGAATATTTCTAAAATATTAATTTTTTTGTGGTCTATTATTTTAGGATTTTTATTCATATCACCACTAGTATTGATTTTTTTTATATATTGATTTTTTTCAAAAGTAAGTCTACTTATGTTAATTGAATGAATGTTTAATTGAATATTATTGAATAATCTTTTCTGAAATATTATATTAGTAATTATTGTTTTAGTATATGCTATAATATATCATTATTGAAATATATTATTGTTAAATGTTTCAAATTCCTATATTGATTGAAAAAAAATATCTTACAAAGAAAATGATTATTTTAAATTTTATAAAATTATCAAATTTTTCGGTTTAACAATAATAAATTTTTTTATTTTACTAGTTCCTATTATTTTTACTATTATTTTAATGGTAATATTATTTTTAGTTTCTATGGTAATATTCTTTTTAGTTTCTGGTGATATTATGAAAATTTATGAAATGGTATCAATTTCGCCTTTTAATTATTTTACAATATTATCATTTATTTTTATTGTTTTTGGTTTAATTTTTTCGGTTTATGTTTTATTTAGAACTATATTTTCTTATTTAATTTATTTAGATTATTCTAAAGAATCAGAAAAAGTTAAATTATTAAATTGTATTAAAAAATCATTTAGTAAGACAAAGGGGGTTAAAAAATTTCTAAAATTTTTATCATTAGTATTAATTTTAATAGTAATGATTTTTCCCATTAAAATTATATGAAGTATATTTGAAAACGATTTAAAAAATATTAAGGATTATTCTATACATTTAAGTAAAAGTGATGAAGATAGAAAAAAAGTAATAGAATCACAATATTATTATTATGAACAATTATGATTAAAATTTGGATGATATGATAATGAAACATTACAAAAAATAGCAATTAGAAACCAAATATATGTTATATTATTTAGTATTTTTTCTTTTTTGTTTCTAAAATGATTATTTTTGATGCTTTTATCTTCATTTTATAAAAGAGAGTTGATATAATAATATTATTATAATTTAGTGTATTATAAATAAGTAAATAAAGAAATATGAAAATTTTAATATTTTGAGATGTATATTGAAGAATTTGAAGAGCTGCTTTAAAAAAAGAACTCCCTTTGTTAAGAAAAAAATATAATCCTGATTTTGTAATAGTTAATATAGAAAATGCTTCATCTTGAAGATGACCTATTGAAAAACATGTAGTTGAAATTGAAAAATTATGAGTAGATGTAATGACTACATGAGATCATATTTTTGATAATATGATAAAAGTAAAAGATTATTTGGATAAAATAGATTCAAAACTAATAAGATGTGCAAATTTTATAGAATATTGAGAATATAATATAGCTTGAAAATGATATAAAATAGTCGAAAAAAATTGAAAAAAACTTTTAGTTATACATGTTATGTGAGAAGTTTTTATGAATTATAAAGTATCTAATCCATTTTTGAGAGTAAAAGAAATTTTAAAAGAAACAGAATTAGAAAATCTTAATTGAATAATTATTGATTTTCATAAGGAAACAACAGCAGAATGATATTGATTATGATTTTTTCTTGATTGAAGTATTAGTTTTGTATTTTGAACACATACACATATTCAAACAAATGATGAATTAATATTACCAAAATGAACATGAATATTATCAGATGTTTGAATGAGTTGACCACTTTATTCTGTTATTTGAGCAGATTATACTAGTGTAGAAAAGAGATTTTTAACTTGAATAGGTAAGTGAAAAATAGAACAATGTTTAGATAAACATTATGTAGTTAATTGAGTTTGTGTTGAAATATGAGAAGATATGAAATGTGAAAGTATAGAAAAAATTAGAATAAGAGGGGTTTTATAAAAAAAAGATAATTAATTTAATTATCTTTTTTTCAATCTAAAATTTTATCTAACAGTATAGCTATTTTTTCTCATCCTTTATTTATTTTTTTTTGACTTTCTGTAATCTCTTCTATATTATCATCATTATTATTATTATTATTATTATCTATATCATTTTTTCTATTTATTATATTAATTAAATCATCTGTGCTTTTTATTATTTTTTTCATATATTAATTTTTAACTGTTAAAATTCTATCAATATTATTTCATGTATTTCAGATTATATCAGAAATAGATAATCAAACATATTTATTATTTTTATTATGTTTTAAATTATAATGTTTATTATAAACTGTTTTTATATCAATTACTCAATTACTTTCTATAGTTTCAAAAAATTCTATTAAAAAATTTGCCATAACTTTTCTTTCAAAATCTAATACAACTCTTTTTATTTTTGTATTTAAAGGTAATCATTTGTATAAATTAAATTCTATACATTGACTATCTTCTTTTTGTATTTTACTTTCTAGGTATTTAGAATTATCACTTACTGCAATATCTATTCATAAATAAGATTCTTCTCAATCCTCATTTAATATAACTATTAAATCTATTTTTCAAAAAGCATCATCACTATCTGAAGTTATAAGAGTTTTTATTCATATTTCTTCATCTTTAGAATAATTTTTTCATAATTGATTTTGAAATAATTTTGATACTAATTCTCTTCAGATTCTTTCAATAATATTTTTAAATATATAAAATTCATCATTTTTAAATTTTTCTAGTAATTCACCTTTATTTTTATCTAATTTATAATTTTTAGCTGAATATGAATTGTTATTAAAATTATACCAACTTATAATTTTTTTTTCAGTATTATTTTTTGCAGTTTCTCAATTTATATTTCTTAAAATAACATCTTGAAAATATTCTATATATTTATTAAGTTTTAAAACTTTTTCTGCTTCATTATCTTCTTCTAAAGATTTTGTAATAGAATTTACAAGACTTATAGCTCATTTAGATTGAGAATTTAAAGAATTTTCATTTTTTATATTATTTTTCATTTATGTTTTTTATATTCTATACAGATTTAATTTTACTATATTATTGAAATAAATCAAAAAAAATACAAAAAAATATAAAAAACTTTATATTTTTTAAAAAATCATTATATTTTATATATAAATATATATTAATATTTCCTTTGTCTAAATATGAAAAAAAGATTTTTATTATTGTTGATTTTTATTATTTTTGTAATAAGTTTTATTACTTTTTTTTTGATATTAAATTACTTAGATCCATATGAATATAAAATAATAGCAATATTTTCTATAGTATTTTCTTTTATATTATGTATTTCTACTTTTTTAACTTTAATAATATATTTTTTAAAAAAAATATATTATAGAGGCAGAGTTTATTTATATCATGTTTTAACAAGTTTTAGACAGTGATTTTTTGTTTCTCTATTTTTTGTTTCTCTTTTATTTTTTGAAATATTAGGAGCTTCAATTTTATTAACATGATTTTTACTTTTTATATTGTTTATATTTTTAGAATTATTTATTCAAAATTTAGAAAAATAATTATTTAATTTTTTATATGAGAAAAAATTTATTACATATATGACATAATGAATTGTCATACGAAATAAGAGAAATAGTTTCGGTAGCACTTAAAATACAAAGTTTTTGAAAAGAAATTTTTTGGGAAAATATATGAGATCCTATTGCTAAATGAGAAAAAGTTCCTGATTGGGTAAAAAATATAATAAGTAAAGCTGTTAAAAAAGATATAGTTTATGGTTATTGTCCTACCAGATGATTAGATAAAACTAGAGAATATATAGCATCAACAAATCCTAAAATAACAAAAGATAATATATTATTTTTTAATTGATTAGGAGATGCTATTAATAAAATATATAGAAATTTAGCTTTTGATTCTAGAGTCATTTGACCAAATCCTGCATATTCAACACATTCTTCAGCAGAGGCATCACATGCTTGAACAAGTCATATAACATATTCTTTGAATCCTGATGATAATTGGAATCCTGATTTAGAAGAATTGGAAAATAAAGTTAAATATAATCCAAATATTGTATGAATACTTGTCGTAAATCCTGATAATCCAACATGAGCTGTTTTTTCTAGAGAAATATTATTATCAATAGTTGATATAGCTAAAAAATACAGTCTATTTTTAGTTTTTGATGAAATATATGAAAAACTTACATATGAAGAAAAAGATAGAGTTCTTTTAATAGACATAATTTGAGATATTCCAGGTATTTCTATGAAATGAATATCAAAAGATTTACCTTGGCCTTGATCTAGATGTGGTTGGATAGAAGTTTATAATGAAGATAAAGATGAAAATTTTAAACAATATATATCTTCTATTTTATCTTCAAAAATGCTAGAAGTATGTTCCACAACTCTACCTCAATATGTTTTACCTGAAATATATGAGAATAAAAATTATAAATTATCATTAAAAGAAAGAATTTTAAAGTATAAAACAAGAGCAGATATAGCTGAAAAAATTTTATTATGAATAGATGAAATAAAATTGATTAAACCAAAATGAGCATTTTATTTATCTATAACTTTTAATATGGATATGATAAATATGTACCATATTCCAAATATAAAAGAATATGATATAGAAAAATATGTTAGTGAATTTTTATGAAAATCAACTAGATTTGATAAAAAGTTTTGTTATTATTTATTATGAAAAACTTGAATATGTACAGTTCCACTTAGTTGATTTAATTCAAGTTTCGAAGGTTTTAGAATTACATTATTAGAAGAAGATGAATATAAATTTAAATTTATATTAGAAAAAATAAAAGAATTTATTTTAGAATTTAAAAAATAGTATTAAAAAATACTTGATTTATTTTTAAAAATATATTAAAATAGATTATTATAACTTAATTATTAATTTTGATTAAAAAATCACATATTTCTATATTTATATTTATTTTTTTAGTCACATATTCATGGGCTTATGCTCTTTCTGGTAATCAGAAATGAGCTATTTTGGATAACTTTAAAAAAAGACAGTATGAATTATTATTTGAATCAAATTTATGAAATATATCTTCAGAATTTGGTGAGATATTTGATATATGAAAAAAAATAAATATATATGAAAATATTTCAGATAAAGCAGAGTCTCAAAGGAAAGAGGTGGAAGAAAAAAATAGAGCTATAATAGAAAAAATATCATCTCTACAAGAATCTATAACTCAATTGGATTTAGATATTAGTAATGCTTTAATGAGGGTTAAAAAAATAAATGAAAATGTAATTGTTACAAAAAATGAAATAAAAGTTAATAAAAAAACAATTGAAGAATTAAATAAAAAGATTTCTGAAAATATGGAGTTATTATTAGAATATTTAATTTATATATATAAAAAATGAAATACAGTTTATGAAGATAAAGAAATAGATAATTTAAAAAGTATTTTATTAAATGAAGAAAATATTTGAGATATTATAAATGATTTATATTTTAATTGAATTATTCAAGTTACTTGAAAAAATATTATAGATCAATATAAAAAAAATATTAATGAATTGTATTTAAGTAAAGTTTCGTTAGAAAAACAAGAACAAGATTTAAAAAAGCTTAGACAAATGTGAATGTTAGAAAAAAAAGTTTTAGACGATAAAAAATCTTTTAAAGAACGAATTTTAAATGTTTCTAAATGACAACAATCTCTTTATGAAAAATATGTTTCTGATAAATTAGCAATTGAAAAAGCTTTACAATTAAAAACTTTTAAAGAAAAAATAAAATTTAATTCTGTAAGAAATGATATACTTAGTAAATATGATTGTGAATTTGTTGATCTATCAAAAAATACTATAGAATCCAGAGCTTTAACATGAAAATGTTTAGATATAAATAAAATGATTTATTCAGAATCTAAACTAGATAAAGTAGATGATGAAAATAAAAATTTTTTTGATTGGCCTATTGAACCAAATAGATGAATAAGTGCTTATTTTAGAGATCCATGATATACAAAGATGTTTTGATCTGAACATGAGGCTATAGATATAGTTGCAAATCAATGAACAATTATAAAAGCTCCAGCTGATTGATATGTGATTTATATTAATAGACCAAATACACAAGATTATGCCTATATGGCTTTAAAACATTATAATTGATATATTACTGTTTATTGACATATAAGTAGTGTTTATGTAGAGGAATTTGAGTATGTAAAAAAGTGACAGATTTTTGCTCAATCATGATGAGAATTTGGTACTTTATGAGCTTGATATTTAAGTACTTGACCTCATCTACATTTTGAAGTTTTTAAAGATAAAGAATATGTAGATCCTTTAAGTGTTTTAAATTTATCATATATACAATATGAAAAATTACCTGAAAAATATAGATTTAAGTATTATAATGATTTTAAGGAAAAAAAGTGATATGAATTTAAAGATAAAAGTAATAATTCTAAAACTTTTAAATTAGAATGAGTAGATGAAATAGAAAGACAAAAATATTTGATAAAAAAATATGCTATTTGAGATTTTAATAATTGGCAAATGTGGGTTGATGAATCTCTTGCGTGAAATGTAGACCCTTCATTTGTTATGTGTGTTTGATTAGCTGAATCATGATTATGAAAAAATTTGAAAACACCATATAATATATGAAATATATGAAATACTGATTCTTGAGCTACAATAACATTTCCAAATGCTAGGAGTTGACTTTATTCAATGGTAAAAGCATTTAATAATAAATATTTATGACAATATAATGAAGTAAGACAATTAAGTAGATATTGAAATAAAGATCCTAAAAAACCTATTTATGCTTCTAGTCCAGATAATTGGCATAATAATGTTATAAAATGTTTAAGTCATTTGAAATGAGATTATATCCCTGATGATTATAATTTTAGATGGATTAAGTAAAAAATAAAGTAACTATTTGTTATATATAAAAAAAATTATACTGAAAAATTAGTATGATTTTTTTTTAACAGAAAAAAATGATTTATACGAAATATGTTTAAAAAACTTAGTAATTTTGGTATAATAAATTATTTTAATTATATTAAAATAATTTCATTGTATTTTTTATATTTTTACAAAAAGGTAATAAAATATTATATATAATTTTCAATAAAAATAAAATGTTAAAAACTATTTTGTTTTAAATAAGAGATTTAATTGTTAATGAAATAAATTAATCAATAAAAGATATATAATAATTATAGTAAAAAATATTTGACTTTTATAGTAAAAACTATACTATTATTATAGTGAATTATTCTTTATTTTAAAGTAATAAGTATATATGTTAGATTTTAACAAAATTGTTCAAAGATTGTGAACAAAGTGATGAAAAGTTATTTTCAAAGATGATATCTTTGAAATGATAGATCCAGAAAAAAAAAGTATTTATATAGGTAAATTAAATAAGCATATTTATAAATTAAAATCACTTTGAGTTATAATTAATTTAAAGTCAGGTGTTTATATAATACCGGATGAAGATGATAAAAAATTAAATAATATAGATTTAATAGATAAATATTATTTAAAATTACTTAAAAAATATATTACATTTCATGTAGGGGCTTCTTATTATATTTCTGGAAGAAAATCATTAGAATTTCATATGAAAAATTTAGAAATACCAGAAAAAATATTTATAGTAAATAGATCACTTAATAAAAAAATAAAAATTTGAAACCAAGAAATAATATTTAAAACTATATCTTGAAATGATAATAATTGAAAAAAAATCAATTTATTTTCTAGATTTCAAAATTTCACTATTACTAAAGAGATAAATAATTTAGAATTTAAGTTATCTATTTTAGAATTATCTTTAGTTGAGTCTGCATTAGTTAATGATTTAGATTTATGAATACCAATAGAGTTATTATCTAAAGCTATAAAAAAATATTCTAAAGTAATGAATAAAGATATATTTTATGAAATAGGTAAATATAAATTTATTATGTCATTTAATAGATTGAAAGAAATAGCTAGACCTATAGATAAAGATTTATATAAATTATTTTTAGATATAATTAAAAAGAACGGCTGTTTATTTATAGGGGAGTGATTGAGATGATTTTAAAAAATAAAAAAATACTGAAAAATTTTTTCAGTATTTTTTATTAAGCATTTTTATTTCTTTTTATAGCTATATATCATCATATTAATAATGATATTGCTAATAATATTATTAATTCTGGACCTGTTTTAATTTTTGTTGCATCAGATAAAGTTCATTCAAATTCTTCTCAACAAGTATTTTTTGAGACAGCTCTTACTGCAAAATAATCATATTTTATTTCATCACCTGTAATTTCTATTTCAAATTTTGAATCAGATACATTTTCTATTAATTCAAATTCTCAATTTTCTAATTTTTTATATACATTATAACCATTTACACCTATTATTTTATCCCATGTTAATATTGATTTTGTTTTTAATTCAACTAATTTTAATCAAGTTATTTTATGTTCTATATTTTCACTACATTCTGTTCAAGTTGAGGTAATAATCGGTGGTTTTTCTTCATATACTTCTATAGGCTCAGGAACTGGTTCTGTAACTGGTAATTCATTTACGGTTAGACTTGCAGCACCTAATTCTCTTTTTTCATGACCAAATTCATTTTTAACTATTACATCTATACTGTATGGTCAAGGATTTTTTGGTGCAATATTTTTACTTGTATATATTCATAATTTCGTTTCTTTTAAAGCTACTATTGTATCATTTATAATTATATTTACTATATTTAATTTTGGAGTAGCTGTAACCTCTATTTCATAACTACTTTCTGGATCAACTTTTGCAGGAGTAATTTTTACATTTTTTATCTCTAAATTACTTAATTCTACTTTTATTTTTTTTATATCTGATTCTCATACTACTTTTGAACTTGAATCTAACACAAAAGCCTTAAAAGTATTTTCTCAATCTACAAGTTTATCTATATTTTTTTCATATATTCATTCATTATTACTAGTAGTTAAAAAATCATCTTTTCAATTAACTGTTATTTTTACTTGATGATTTTTTTCTGTAAGTCATGATACAGATATAAAATTATTTCAAATAGTAAGTCAGTTTTCTGGAGATATTATTGATATATCTAAATTTGTTTGAGTTGAACCTGCTGATATTTCAGCTTCTGCAATTCAATAAATTCTATCATCATTTAAATCAAAAATATGAATATCATGTTTTCAAGCAGATTTAAATATTACTCAATTTTCAAACTTTCTTTCTCATTGATCTGAAGCTGAAAATATATATGAATTTTCTTCTATTGAATTTGGTAATACTGCTTCTGGATCAGTTTCTGAGAAAATAAGTATGGTTCATTTATAATCTAAAATTTTATTATTGTTTTTATCAACAGCTTTTATTGTTAAATCTAGTGCTTCACCTACTTTCGCTTTAGTAGGATCAAGAGTCACTTCGAAATGGTCTACTGCAGCAAATACTCAAGTATAACCATAAATTAATAGTACAAAAAGGAAAAGTAAAAAATTTTTAATAAATTTCATATTTTTTATGTGAAAAATAAAATACTTTTTCATTTTACTCATAATTATTATTTTAAGAAATTTTTTTTTAATAATCTGCTTTACAATGCATAATTTTATATTATAAATATATCTTTATTATCGGATTTTGTAATAGAAGAAATAAAAGTTTGATAATATTCTATTTTTTTTAATAGCATATTTTTATGATTATCATCAAGCTCACTTAATAAATCATCTATTAAAAGTATCGGTTTTTTTTCAGTCATTTTTTCTATAAATATTCATTCTATTAATTTTAGCCATAAAATTATACTTTTTGTTTCTCATCTAGATGCAAAATGTGTCAGTTTAATTCAATCTACTAATATTTCAAAATCATCTACATGTGGTCATATAGGAGTTCTTCATAAAATAATGTCTCTATCAATATTTTTTTCTAAATAATTTTTTAAATCATCATATATATTTTCTTCTTTTATTTTTGAATTATAAATAAGCTCAATTTTATTTATTTTTCATGAAAAAAACTCTTTAGTTGTTTCTATTGTAGATTTTAAAAAATTTATAATTTTATATCTATATTTATACATTTTTCATGCTTCTTCTATAAATTTTTCATTCCAAATTTTTATTTCATTTTTTTCACATTTTCATTCTAAAATACTTTTAAGAGTTTTATTTCTATGTTTTATTATTTTTTTATAATTTATCATTATTTTCTCATATTCTTCAAAAGAGCTTTTTAATACATCATCTAAAAAATCTCTCCTAAGACTTGGAGATAAATACATCATATTCATAATAATAGGAGAAAATATAACACATTTATTAGTTATTTGTTTAAATTTTTTTTTTGTTATTTTATTATTATTTAACATAAATTGTTTCTTTTTATTTTCTTTTGAATATGAAATTGAAATTTTATTTCAATTTTCTTTTGTATATTCTATAAAAAAATAATTCTCTCACTTTTTTACTAGTTCATCAAAACTAAGTCAAGTGATAGAATTATTTGAAAGTAAACTTATGCTTTCTAAAATATTAGTTTTTCATTTACCATTTTCTCAAATTATAAAATTTTGTTTATTTAGAGAATCTAATTTTTTTTGATCAAAATTTCTAAAATTGATCAATCTTATTTCCTTTATCATTATTGTAAATTATTTTTTATTTCATTATATTTGTAATAGCTATTTGATCTGCTATAATTTTTTGTTTAGAACATGCAAGTAATTCTTCTCTAGAAATAGTTTTTTTTGTTTCTAAGTCTTCTCTTAATATATTTTCAGATTCTATTACTGAAACAGTTGGTTTTATTCAAGTAGTATCTACCTCATTTAGTAGGTCGATATATTCAAGAATTCAGTTTATGTCTGCCCCTATTTTTTTGTTATCTACATTTATTTTACTTAAATCTTTTGATAATTTTTCAATTTGTTCTTGTGTTAAACTCATTTTTTTGTATTATTAACTAAATTAATTGTTTTTAAATATATTTTAAATTTTAAAAAAATCAAGTATGTCGCTAAAAGAAATATTAAAACAAAGTTTTGATGAACCAAAAGAAATAAGTTTACAGAGGTATAAAGCCGCTAAATTTATTTTTGTTTTAACTTCATTTTTATTTTTTGTTAATTTTTATTTTGTTGGAGTTAATTTTTATGTAGATATATTTTCAAAAACTTTGGGAATATCTTATATATTGTTATTATTATCTTTAGTATTTTATATTTATTTTTTAATAAAGCATATATTTATTGAAAAAATTCCTAAATATTTATTTGTTTTGATACCAGTTTTATTTTTTGCTAGTTTTATCATTTTATTATTACCAGTGATATTTAGATGATGATTTTTTTGAATTTTTGAGTTATTAGGCATTTAATTATATATTTTAATATTAAATTATGATAAAAAAAATTTTTATATTATTTTCTCTTACTTTTTTTATTTATTCTTGTGGTAGTGAAGTTGAAGATACAATTTCTACAACATGATTAATAAAAGCAGAAACTAATAATATTTCCATTGATATTCCTGAAAATTGGGAAATTATAGAAGATAAGAAAAATATATTACCAAAAGCAAAAGATTCTGAAATAGAAATGGCTGCTACTTCAAAAATTATTACAAATGGTTTTGCTAATAATATACTTATATTATCGGCAAATTTGAATACTTATGTTAGTTCAAGTGATTTTTCTATGTTAAATAATATTTGAGCACAAACAGATTACTTAGATTATACAAGATTAGGATCAAAAGAATTTAAATTTTTAGATGAAGAAAAAAGTATACTTTATACTTTTGAGGCAAAATATAATATTGAAACACCAAAACTTAAATTTATGCAAACAGCATATATTTGCAATCAAACAAAGGCTTATTTTATAACAATTGCAATTCCTACTAATATAATAGATACTTCTAAATATGAAGAATTTTTATCTACATTTACTTGTAAATAAGATGTTATAAATTACTTTAACTAGTTTAAAGTAATTTATTTATTTTTTATAACATTTTAATATTTTTTTCTACAAGAAATTATAAAAAGATTTTGAAAATATAAATTAATAATTAATATAAAAATATATTTATTTATTAAAACAAAAATAATGAAAGATGAAATTAATAAAGAATGGGTTATAACTTTAATATTGTGTTTTTTTCTTGGTTGTTTATGAGTACATAGATTTTATAATTGAAAAATATGAACTTGAATTTTGATGTTAGTTACATTTTGATGATTATGAATTTGGGCTTTTGTTGACTTTATTATAGTTGCAATGTGAAATTTTAAACATAAAGATGGAACTATTATAACTATGAAAATAAAAGTTAAAGATGATTTATTAACAAAAGAATTATAAAATTTAAATTTTTACTAAACAATTTATTATATAAAAAAAATATATATGAGAAAAATATTATTAGGGTGCTTTTTTTTATCATTATGTTGAATTGTTAGTGCTTGAACTTATAAAGCAATAACAGAAACTTGGAAATATAATGCTATAACTATTTCGTATGAATGACCAACTACAAAATGGTTAAAAAATAATAAAATATGAACTATCAGTTATGATTGACCAACTGTACATTGGAAAAAAACAGCAAATTGAAATACTAAATATACTACACCTACTACTACATTAGAAAGAAATTGAGACAATATAAAATATACTACACCTACTACTACTTATGAAAAAAAAGGATGAGATATTATTTATAAAACACCAACAACTACTTTAATTATATCAAAAGATAAAATTAAATATACTACACCAACTACAAATAGAGAAATAAATTGATGAGATTGGAAATATACTACACCCACATCAAAATATAATAACTAATTTAATTTTTATCTAAATATATGAAAAATACAATTGTAAGTTTAGTTTTATTACTTATTTTAAATTCTTGTTCAGTGGGTATAAGTGATAAATGAGTTAATTTAAAGGACAAAAATAATGATATATCAATTAGTGATAGTGGAGTAAATGTAGATATTTGATGAAATAAAGTTGATATAACAGATTCTTGAGTAAATGTAGATATTTGATGAAATAAGGTTGATATAATAGATTCTTGAGTAAAAGTGAATTTTGCATGAAATATCGTAAATATTAGTGATTTATCAGATGAAGAAATACTTCAATTAGAAGATTCAGATTATATTCAAGAACAAGAATTTACTACTTGTGAAAAAAATTATAGTGATTTATTTAAGATATATTGAAAAAATTATAATGATTGTTATTTTGAAAAACCAAATGTTAGTTCGTGTGAAATTGATTGAGTAGATAAATGACAAATAAATTTAGTTATTATTATGGATCTTTCATGAAGCATGGGAGCTAAGATATGAAATGAAACTATGATAGATATAGCAAAAGAAAAGTTAAGTGATTATATATCAGAATTAGAAAGTAATACAAATTTATCTTTTATTATTTATTGACATAAATGAGATTGAACAAATACATGAAAAAATATATCATGTAATTGAGTAGAAACAATTTATAATTTTTCAGATAATAATCTTCCCGTTTTAGTTTGAAAAATTAATAATTTATCAGCAAATTGACGGACTCCAATATCAAAATCATTAGGATTGGCAAATAATTTAATAAAAAAGCAAGCTAAGCAAAATGATAAAAATATAATTTTATTAGTAAGTGATTGAAAAGAAACATGTTGAGGTGATCCTGTAAAAGAAGCATTAGAAATTATAAAAACAAAAAATACATATATAGATGTTATTTGATTTAATGTTAAATGAGATTCTGAAAAACAATTAATGGATATAGCAAAAAATGGTAATTGAAATTATTATAATGTTAAATCAAAACTTGATTTTGAAGATACTTTTAATAAAACAAAAAGTTTTTTGGATACAATGAGTTGTTGAGCAAGTAAAGCAGCTATAGAATTAAATTATTGAGTTGAAGCAATAAATAAATATTATACTTGTATGTATAATTTAAAGGAAGAACAAATTTTTATGATGGCTGATGCAAATGATACTTGTAAGGATTATTTTCAAGATAAACTAGAAAAAAGATATTCTCAATACGAGAAAAAGTTTAGTATTATTGAAGATAAAGCTGATGAAATTTTAGATAATTTTTCAGATTTAATAAAAGAAGTAAAAGATAAATTTGACTAAAAAATTAAGACAATAAAAAGTAGATTTTTGTATGAGGTAATAGATGATAAAATACTTATATACTTTTATGATGATGATACTAGATGAAATATTTATAAATAATTAGAATAAATTACTTTAACTAGTTTAAAGTAATTTATTTATTTTTTATAACATTTTAATATTTTTTTCTACAAGAAATTATAAAAAGATCGTAGAAAGTATAATACATTTTG
>DIUG01000004.1 GCA_002422305.1 Patescibacteria group bacterium UBA6164
CAAAATGTATTATACTTTCTATGTATAACTTCTAATAAAAACTTGTAATAATTAAATAAGTAGTATAATATATATATTGTATGTATATTATACTACTTATTTTTATAAAATTTATAATATGAAAACTAAAATGACAATAACTATTGATTCTGAGGTAAAAAAAGAAATACAAAATTTGGCAAAAAGAATGTGAGCGAATGTTTCAGTACTTACTAATATGTTTTTTGTAAGTGCTATAAATACTTGAAGTGTCCATTATTATGATGATAATACTTGAGAAAAGTTATATAAAAAATATTTAGAATGAAGCGAAGATGATAAACAAGATGATTTTTCTATGATACAAGAAAGTTCTAGTAAAGAAGATTTTTTAAAAAATTTAGATAATAAATTATGGAGTTAATATTTAAAAAGCTAGTTACTATCAACTGAAATAAATTATTCAAAGGGCTAAAGCCTAATGCTATTAAGTTAAGGGAAATAGAGGTATATATTTTCTAATCCCTCCCTCTCGTACCTCGAGTACTCCCTTTGGAAAAGGGAGATTAAAAAGGATTTATATTACTAATCATATTATTTCTCCCTTTTCCAAAGGGAGTACTCGAGGTACGAGAGGGAGGGATTAAAACCATAGTACATAATTCCTTAACTTAATGGTATTGGGCTTTAGCCCTTTGTTATATTAAGCTATTATCTTAATTAAATATATTTTCAGATGATAGTAACAAAAGCTATTTAAAAAAATTCTTTAAAGTTAATTAGATGAAATATAAAATTAAAAGAAAAAATTAATGAAGTAATATATGATTTTTCTATAAACCTTTTTGAATCTAAATATTATACTTGTAGGGAAATAACTCAATCTTGTCCACAGGATGACCTAAAGGCCTAATTTTCTCCCTTATTTTAAGGGAGAAAGGCTACAATTGTTCCCCTTGCCCTTATTTAAGGGAAAGGATTCAGGTTAGTGTTAATTTTAAAATTATTTCTCTACAACTTTATTAAAAAACTATTTTAAAATATATTACAAAATATTAATTGAAAAAGTAAAATATTTTTTTCTTTTAAAATAGATATTTTATTTTAAAATTTCTCGGTTGATAGTAACAAAAATTTAAATTTAATTTATTCTAAATAAAGTATATTATTTTAGAATATTGATTTAAAAATTTCAATAAATTTAACATGATTCTGATTTTAATAAATATTATTGACTTTTATAAAAATATTCATATTTTAAAGTTAATTATATTTATAAATAAATAATATGAACAAAAATTTTGAAAACCTTACACAAGAACTATCAACTGAAATAATTGATATTCAAAAAAGCAAAATAGATTATGAAATATTAGAAGATATAGAAAAAATAATTTCTATAAATTGAGGAGTAAATTATTGAATAAAAGATTTTAAAAAATTTTCTGAAGATATAAAAAATTATATAGAAACTCTTCCTGAAAATATAGCAAAAGATTTAAATAATATTAGTAATATAGTAATTTCTATATTAAATTTTGAAGAAAAAACTGAACAAATAGAAGAATTTATAATTCCAGAAAATATACAATTTTAACAAAAATTTTATTTAAAAATAGAAAAACTATCATTTTTATTAAAAATTTGACTATTTTAGTAATATTAATATAATTCCCGCACGAAGAAGACTGTGTTAAATAACCCTATCCTCAATTATGGTTATTTAAACAAAAAATTATTTTTATATTTAAACAATTATTTTTATGCCATTAATAAAATCAGCAAAAAAACAATTAAAACAAAGTCAAAAGAAAAAGTCTAGAAATGACCATTTCAGAGCTTTGTATAGAGAAGCTAGAGTTTCTTTTGAAAATGCAATAAAGGTTAAGGATGTAGAAAAAGCTAAAGAAATTTTAGTTAATAAAAAAAATGAAGATGGTAAAAATGTTAAAGCATGATTACAATCTATAATTGATAAATTAGTGAAAAAGAATATAATTCATTCTAACAATGGATCTAGAAAAAAAGCTAAATTCGTTAAAATGGTTAAAGAATTATCTTAAACTCTAAAGTCTAAAAATTGAAAGAAAAGAAAAGAGCATTAAATAATGAAATAAGAGCTTCTAAAGTTCAACTTATTACTGACTTTGGTGAGAACCTTGGTGAGATGTCTTTGAATGAAGCTAAAATTATAGCTACAGAACAAGGTTTGGATCTAATGGAAATTTGAAAAAATGAAGATTTAAGTATAGTAAAAATTCTTGATTATTGAAAATTTTTATATAGACAGAAGAAAATAGAGCAAAAACAAAAACAAAAATGAAAAACTCCAGATTTAAAAACTATTAGAATAACTTTTAAAATCGGTGAACATGATTTAGAAGTTAGAAGAAAACAAGCTGAAAATTTTTGAGAAGGTCATCATCCATTAAAAATTACATTAATGTTGAAATGAAGAGAAAATCAATATTCTGAAATTGCAAGTGAAAAGATGAATAAATTTGTTAATAGTTTAGCAGAATACTATAAACCTGAATGACAAATTAGAAAAAGTTGAAATACTTTTATAGTTATGTTAAAACCAATTAAATAATTTATAATTATAATTTAAAAATATGACTTTAAAAACTAGAAGTTGAGTGAAAAAAAGAGTAAAAATTACTTGAAAAGGTAAGTTTAAAATTGCTAAAGCTTGTAAAAGACACTTATTAAGTGATAAAACAAAAAAAGCTAAAGGTAGAAATAAATATGGTTTAATTGTTTCTAAATCAGAAGTTAAAAAAATTAGAGAACAATTACCACATATGTAATTAAAATTTTGTTATTAATTTATTAATTATTATTAAAAAAGAAAAATGGTTAGAGTAAAAAGAGGTCTAATGACTAAAAAAAGACATAAAAATATTCTAAAAGCTACTAAAGGTTATAGAATGTTAAATTCAAGAGTTTTCTCTAGAGCAAAAAATGCTTGGATGAAAGCAGGTACAAATGCTTTTATTGGTAGAAAAAGAAAAAAGAGAGATTTTAGAAAACTGTGGACAGTTAGAATAAATATAGCTGCTAGAGAAAATGGTACTACATATTCAAAATTAATTAATTCTTTATATAGTAAAAAAGTTAATTTAAATAGAAAAGTATTATCAAATTTGGCTATTACTAATCCATTAATATTCTCAAATATTGTTAAGTTCGTAAAATAAGAATTAGATTTTTTCTAGTTCTTATTTTTTATAAAATTTTTACTTATTTTTTAAAATATTACTATGATAGAAAATGCATTAAATAATAATATTTGATTAATTTTAGATGATAAACAAAATATTATTAAAATTGAATATGATTGATTTATTAAAAAATGACAAATAGATATGATTTTAGAAATTACTGAAGAAGAATTGAAAGATATAAAAAATCAAAACTTAAATTTTAATACTACTTTTAATAAGTTAAGTCAAAAATATAAAAATGAAATATTAAATAAATTAAATAGCAAAAAAAATGGAGAAGAATTACAAAATAAAACAGAAAAACTTATTACAAACTTTTTTAATAGATTTAGTGAAATTTTATCAAAAAACGATATCCCCTGATCATTGAATACTAGCAAAAGCTAGAAATTCACCACCATATTGTAAACATATACCAACTTGTAGTGAATATATGATTGAATCAATTGAAAAAAAATGAGCATTTAAATGAACATTTAAATGATTTTTAAGAATAATGAGATGTATGCCTTGGAATAAATGACGATATGATCCTGTAGACAAAGAAAAAAAGTAAAAAATATATTATATATTATTTATAACATTAATGTGATCAGAATTCAAATCTACTTTATTGTTTTTATTAAATTCCCTTTCTCTAAAAAGTCTTAAGTAAAACAAATAAATAAAAATAATACTAAAAACTGTTCAGATTGTATTCAATATAATACTAAGTAAATTTGAAATAATATTAAAAAAGAAAGAAGAATTTTCTATATGTTCTGTAACAGCAGTAATTATAAGCTCTGTATTAGTTGAAGATAAAGCAGTTTTAATTCACTCTACAAAGGCTGATCATCAACCAGAAATACCAAATAATGTTAATCAAATAGTTGATTCTATAATTGAAGTTCAAGAACTTATTATCAATCAAACTAAAAATATATTTCAAAAAACTCTCCACCAAATATTACCTGATATATAAACTGAATTAATAAAATTACTTTTATCAAAAGTATCACTATCAACAGCAGAATATAATCCAAAACTAGCTTTTGTTCATCTATATATAATAAAAATAATTGATAATATCAATCAAAATATTAAAATTAAAATTCAAATTTTCAATAAAATATCTATATCATTATATAATCATAAAATAAGTAATATTCATCCAATTATAAAAATCAAAGTAGGTATTAAATACACATAAGCAAAAATATACCAATATGTTTTCATAGATCTAAAAAAACTAGAAAATCAATACTTATAATTTTTTATTATATTAACTTTTTCTGAAGATAAAGATTGTTTAATTGAATTTAAAATTCATAAAAAAATAACAATATAAAATAAGGAATATAATATAAAAATAAATAATCATACTGATATAATTAAAATAACAGTTGGATCTGACAAGAATAGTCATATATTGAAATTCTTTAGATTTTCTAAACTTCCAATAGATTCAATTTTAGAAATAAGAAAAGAAACTAAAATTAAATCAAAAACAATAAGAACTAAAAGATTATAAATAAATAATATTATAGATAATCATAAAAAATTTTCTTTATACAATTTAAAAGATTGATCAAACCTTTCAAAAAACTATTCATTGGGTATTTCCAATGATGCACAAAATGTATTATACTTTCTATGGTAAAAA
>DIUG01000025.1 GCA_002422305.1 Patescibacteria group bacterium UBA6164
TCCACAGATTTTAGGTCAATACCGAAAAATTTATGAGAAGATTTAAATTTAGATTATTTTTATAAATCTCATTATGATAATTTTAGACAAAAAGAAATAAAACCCGATTTTATTACAATAAAACAATATCTTCAAAATATTATTCAAAATCATAAAAATCAATATTGAAATTTCACTTTTGAAAAAGAGAAAGATTTATTTGATTTTACAAAATTATGGCAAACAAAAACTATAGATGAATATATTTTAGAATTTAATAAAATGTGATATAAAGCTATTTGGAATAAAATAAGTAAAGAAAAAGTATTTGAATTAGAAGTAGATTGAAAAATAGAACTTTATCAAATTTATTGTAAGGATTTTTATAGAGATAATTATTTTTTTACTGATTTTGAATATGATATAAAATCTCAAATAACAGAAAGAAATAATAGAAGAAAAGCAGAAAATATAAATTGAAATAAAAACTTATTTACTATATACTTTGAAGATTTTATCAAAGATATAGAAAACCAAAATCAAAAAATAAGATTAAATAGTGATTGTTGATTTTTTATAAAAAAAGCTGATGAAAATTTAGAAAAAAATGAAAATCATAGAAAATGAAGAGATAAAATAATTTGAAACTTTAACCTTTCCATAAATGTAAATAAAAGGTTAACAAATAGTGTAAAAGAAGAAAAAAATATTGATGAATTTAACAAAATCTTTAATAAAAGTTTAAAAGAAAATAAAAAAGAAATTTGTTATATATGATTAGACAGATGAGAAAATGAACTTTTAACATATTGAGTATTTGATAAAAATTTAGATTGTTTGAAAGATGAAAACTGAAATTATTTAATTTGAGATTTAAATTGTATAAATCAAAAATGAGAATTTATAAAATATGAAAACTGTTTGTGGAAAGATAAAAATTTAAGCATTATTAAAGATTTAGATTTTTGATTACCAACTTATTCAAAAGATCAAGAAAATATAAAAAAATTTTTTATTAAAGATGAAGTTTGATATTATAAAAATTCTAAAACTCATAACTGAAAATATAGATTTTATTTGCTAGAACATCAAGAAGAAAGATATAAAATAGCTGATGAAAAATGAGATGAGATTTGATTATATGATAATTACTGAAATAGAGTTATAAATTATTACTTTTTGTTTCAAGCAGAGTTATATAAAAGATATTTACTAAATAAAGATGAAAATATAAAATTAGAAGATATAAAAGAATTAAGATGATGATATATTTCAACTTTGATTAACTTTTTAAATAAATTTATAGAAAATAAAAATTATCACTCAATTTTAGTTCTAGAAGATTTAAACAAAGCATTTTGAAATTGAAATAAAAATACAAGCAATGATAAAGTTTTATGAGATAAAACAAGAGATTGAGAAGAACTTACAAACAAAGAAAAAGCATTAGATAAAACTTTTTGATCTACTATTTATCAAGAAATAGAAACTTTACTTGTAAGAAAATTAAATTATGATATTTTGGATAAAGAAATATCTAAAATTTGATTTCAATTTACTCCAAAAGTAAAAAACATTTCTGATATAAGAAGAGATGAAAAAACAAAATCAACTCCTAATTTATGAAACATTATTTTTGTAGATGATTATTTAACATCAAAACTTTGTCCTATTTGTGAAGAAGAATTATATAGAGATAAAAAAGATAATGATTCTTGTTATCATCTATGAAAAAATTGATGTGATTTTGACACAAGAAATTTTGGAATAAATTGATTTCCATTTATAAAATCTTGAGATGATCTTGCAACCTACAACATATCTAAAAGGTGAAAAAGAATATCTAAATAATTTATAATCTTAACAAAAAATAACGATGGAGCAATTTTATACTACATTTATTATAACTTTAGTATGATGAATTATTACATTTCTTGTAACTTTTTTTACTACAAGATCAAACTTAAAACAAGAAATTTTTAAAACAAAATATTATTATGATAAAAGACTTTTAGAAGAAAGACTAAAATATTATCCTGAACTTTTTGAAATAACACAAGAAATTTGAAAACAAAATTATACTCCTGAAGAAAATTTAAAAATTATTACTGAAGCAAAAGAAAGATTTTTAACTTGGAGACATAAAGGAACTTGATTTTTATTATTAACACAAAATTCATTAAATGGATACAATGAACTTAAAGAAGCTTTAAAATCAAATCCTTGAGACTGAAAAAAGTGATATACGAAAGATCAGTTAAGAAAAATATTTGTTTTAAGGAATTCTTTAAGATGAGCTTTAAAAGATGATATTTGAATTAAAATAATAGATTATAAAGACTAAAAATACTACTCCTACGGAGTAGTATTTTTTTTAAACTTGAATTTTCTAAAAAATCCATATACTAAAAAAGCCACAAATAAATATTAATTTTTCTAATTTCAAAGGAAGAAAGGAGTAACTTATGTTACTTTCTACTCCTATTTTTTTGAAGTTAGAAATATTTATTTGTGGTGAATAAATTGTAGTACATAAGTTACTCCTTTTTGTTTACCACAAATAAAATTAGAAATCTCTTTATTTTGGCATATTTATTTACTAAATATGCTTTTTTATGTTAGAAAAACAACAACTTTTAGAAAAAATAAAAGATCTAGAAAATGAACTAAAAAAAATAAAATCTTGTAAAAGATATTGACTTGTTTTTGAAGAAAAAACAGAACAATTTGAAGAAAAAGCAAAAAATGCTTTGCCTTTGCTAAAAGAAGAAAAAGAACTAGAAATTTCTATTCCCTCTCCCAATGGGAGAGGGTTAGGGTGAGGGCTTCAAGATAAATTTAATCTCATAATAGAATGAGATAATTTTCACTCACTTTCTTGTTTACAATTCACTCACAAAAACAAAATAGATGTGATTTATATAGATCCACCTTACAATACTTGAAACAAAGATTTCATTTACAATGATAGTTTTGTAGATAAAGAAGATAGTTTCAGGCATAGCAAATGGCTAAGTTTTATGAAAAAAAGACTTGTATTAGGAAAAGAATTGTTATCTGAAAAATGAGTGATTTTTATAAGTATAGATGATAATGAATTTACACAGTTAAAAATGCTTTGTGATGAGATTTTTTGAGAAAATAATACAGATGTAATGATTTGGAGAAAAAGTTGAGAATGAAGAGATTGAAAAATGAAAAATACAACTACTTTTAGAAAAGATCATGAATATATAATTTGTTGTTGGAAAAGAGAAAAATATTTAAATAAAATTTCTGAAATTCCAAATTTTCAAAATGAATACTGAAATCCAGATAAAGACAAAAGATGACCGTATAAAGCTTGAAGTATTTCAAGAAAAGAAGAAGCCTCTAATTCAAATCATAAAAATTATTACACTTTAACTTCTCCTTCTTGAAAAAATTTTACAAGACAATTTGATATTTCAAAAAATGATTTTGAAAAGTTAGATAAAGATTGAAGAATTTATTGGGGAAAAAGTTGAGATGCTGTTCCTGCTATAAAAATATTTATAAATGAAAAAAGAGAAATTACACCATATTCAATATTTTTAAATAAGTGAACTACTACTGAATGAAGTGAGCAATTAAATAAAATAATGTGTTATGATTTAACATATTTTAGAGCAAAACCAAGTTTTTTAATAAAAACTTTAGTTCAATTATGATCTTCTAAATCCTCAATAATCCTAGACTTTTTCGCTTGATCTTGAACAACTTGACATGCAGTTTTAGAACTAAACCGTGAAGACTGATGAAACAGACAATTTATTTTGTGTAGTAATAGAGAAAATACAAAAGAAAATTTTGAAAAAAACATTTGTAAAAATATAACTTATGAGAGAAATAAAAGAGTTATACAAGGTTATACAAACTCTAAATGAGAAAAAGTAAATTGATTATGATGAAACTTAAAATACTATACAACAGATTTTATAAAAATAGATAAATCAAGAGAAGACTTAAAAACAAAATTTAAAAATAATTGTAATGATTTGCTTTGTATAAAAGAAAATACTTTTACAAAAGTAGAGCTAAAAAAAGAAATTCCATGAGTCTATATATTTAAAAACGACTCTAGTTTTACGATTATTTCTTATGAACAAATATATTTACAAGAGATAAGGGATATTTGTAAGATACTAAATAAAAAAGTAAATATCTATATTTTCTCCCTTTCAAACTATTTTAGTGAAGATTTTATAGATATAAAAGATAGTGTGGAAATAAAAAATATTCCAGAAACTATACTTGAAACTTATCAAAAGATTTTTAATTTTTAAATTTTGCTATATGTTAATACTAAAAGACTACCAAACAGAAAAAGTAAAGGAACTAAAAATGGATTTTATCAGACTAATCAATACAAAAAGAAACTCTTCTATAGTATTTGAAGCACCAACTTGAAGCTGAAAAACAGTTATGATACAAGAATTTTTAAAACAAATATCAGAAACTATTTTGCCTAAAAAATTAGCTTTTATATGGATAAGTGTAAATGATTTATCAAATCAATCTAAACAAAGCTTTGAAAAAAATCTAGAATGAACAAAACTTACATTTTTAGAATTACAAGACATAAAAAACAGAACCCTACAAGAAAATGAAATACTTTTTATAAATTGGGAAAAAATAAAAGCCAAAGACAACACAACTTGAAAATGGAAAGTTCTTGCTATGAAAGATAATGAAAAAAATGAAAATATTCCAAATTATATGGAAAATTCAAGACAAAATGGCTTAGAAATAGTGCTTATAGTTGATGAATCACATAAACAATTAAACACACCAAAAGCTCAAGAACTTATAAATGATTATTTTAAACCAATTATTCAAATAGAAGTTTCAGCAACTCCAGATAGCCAAAATTATGATAAAAAAATCAGTGTAGATATAAATGATGTTATAAAATCTTGAATGATAAAAAAAGAAGTACTTGTAAATGAAAATATTGACCTAAAAACTGAAAATTCTACAGATAAATTAATCATAAAAAGTGCTATAGAAAAACAAAAAGAACTAGAAAAAGCATACAAAAAAAATAATCTCCCTTTTTCAAAGGGATGACCTAAAAGGCCTCCCGAAGGGGGAGGGATTATAAAGCCTCTTTTACTTATACAATTACCATCAGAATCACAAAAAACAACCGAACTTGATAGAACTAAAATAAACAGAGTAAAACAAATACTAAAAGATGATTATGATATAACTATAGAAAATCAAAAACTAGCAATTTGGCTTTCAGAAAACAAAACAAATAAAGATTTGATAAATATAGCTAATTCACCAGTTGAAATTTTGCTTTTTAAACAAGCTATTGCGACAGGTTGGGATTGTCCTAGAGCTCAAATTTTGGTTATGTTTAGGGAAATATGAAGTATTACTTTTGAAATACAAACAGTTTGAAGGATTTTGAGAATGCCAGAACAAAAACATTATGAAAATGAGATTCTAAATAAGGCTTATGTTTATACTGATATAGATAAAAATAGTATGTTTATTTCTGCTACTGCTAAAAATATCATAAAAAACAAAGTTGCAATTAGAAAAATGGATTTTTATAAGCCATTTTCTTTGAAGTCAAATTATTCTTCAAGATGAGATTACAATGATATTTGAAGTGATTTTTATGAAGTATTTTTTACTTATTTTATAGAAAATATTTTAAATTGAATTTATAAAAAAACTATAAATTTTATAGAAATAGAACAAAATAAAAAACTTTTTGAAAAAATAATTGATATAAATGATTTGAGTTTAACTTCAAATATTATAAAAAATTGAAAAATTTTAGTTGATATAGATTATCATTCTTGAGAAAAACTTGTTATAAGTGATGACTTTTTAGAAACAAAAAAAGAAGAAGAACTTATAGAAATAGAATTTGATAATTTTTGTAAATTAAATGTATGACCTCAATTTTGAAATATTGCTAGATCATATAGAATTATAAAAGAAGCTATATTTTTATTATTTGAAAAATATGTTTTATGAGAAGATTTTAGTAGAATAGATATACAAAAATTAGTTTTAAAAAATGCAGATAAATTTATAGAAGTTTTACATGAAATAAAAGACTATTATAAGCCTATAAGGAAAAAAACAGTAGAAGAAAAATTAAATGAAAAGTTTAAAAATAAGACATGGGAAATACCAGCAAATATTTGATTTGCTTGAGAAAATATTGAAGAACTAGAAGTAAAAAAATATATTTATACTCCTAGCTATATCTCTATTGATTCTAGTATAGAAAGAGATTTTATAGATTATTTAGAAAATCAAGATGAAGTCTTATTTTGGTATAAAAACTGAGTAAATTTAGATATTTATTTTTGAGTAAAATATGAAATTGATTGACAATCAAAAATGTTTTATCCAGATTTTATTGTTTATTATAAATCATGAATTATTTGAATTTATGATACAAAAGATTGAAATACATTGACAAGTAATGAAACAAAACAAAAAGCAATATTTTTAGAAAAGTATGTTAAACAAGACAAAAAGAGTAAAATAATTTCTTGAATCATAAAAAGAATCTGAGTTTGAGAAAATAAATATTTTATGATAAATAAGACTTGAAAATTTGATTTCGGTGATAATTCAAACTTTCAAATATATAATGATGATTTTGTTAGAAATTATGATTTTGATGATCTAGAAAAAATATCTCCAAAATATAGGCAAGAAATAGAAGAAAAAATCGTATTTTTAGAAAAAGAACTAAAAGTAAAAGAAAAAGAATATAGTAGTTTTATAGAAGAACAACACAATTATGAAAAAATAGATAATGAAGCTATGTTAGAAAGAATAAATGAAATAGAGGAAATTAAGAAAAATATTTTTGAATTGAAAGAGATTATTTTTTAAAAAATATAGTCATAGTTTTTGTTTGCAAAATATAAATTTTTTATATAATCATTTTTAGAGTTAATATAATAAAGTTCTACTTTTGTAGTTCTAAAGGTTTTATTTTTATTATTTTTGTTTTATAAATTAAAAATAAGACTAGTTATGAATTTCATAACTAGTCTGTTTTGTTTTATCTTGATATTATATAAAACTATATAATACAAGTAAAAACTATTTTTTTAACATTTGCAAATGAATCTGCCTTTCCATCTGCATCTGCATCTGCATTCTTCTTACTGCATTATTAACATAAAAAGTTGGAGGTGCATTCATTAAGTTTTTTTCTTGTTCAGTTAATTCTTCATCTATTTTTTTTAGTTCATCTTCAGTTACTTCCATTGTCTCAACTCCCTCGAAAGCAAGGAATTTTGATTCAGCAGAAACAGAAAAAGTTGAAAAAATCAATATTACAATAACTAAAATTTTCATAATAAACTCCGATAAATTATTTATTTTTGTTTTTACAATTTATTTAAATTGCTAAAATATAATATATAAAAAAATAAAAATGTCAAATTACTATTTGACATTTTTTCTATAATTTAAATTTTGGTGGATTCACCGGGGATCGAACCCGGGACCTACCGCTTAAGAGGCGGGTGCTCTACCTACTGAGCTATAAATCCAATGTTTTAAGTGTGAGTAGTTTATATATAATAAATAAAAAATCAAATAAAAAAGTTAGTTTTAATATCTAACCTTTTTAAATTTAATATTTTTAATTTTATTTGATGATTTTGCTTCAAATTAGACTATTTTTTAGTATATTATTTATTTAAAATATTATATTTGTATCTTTGTTATTTCTATGTAATGTTGATTTTTTGAATATTTAACTATTTCTTTTTCTACAGTTTCATAAATATTTTTATTTTTTTCTAGTACATTTTTTATAAAATCTATATTTTCTTTATTTAAAAATATATCTTTTCATATATATGTAAAATATACATAATCATAAAATCATAATAAAGATAAATAGTTAAGTAAAATATTCTTTTTATTTGAAGTAATAATCATATATTCTAAATAATTATTCAAAAAAAATTTTATTTTTTCTGATTTAAATAAATTAATATTACTTTGATTTAGTTTATTTAAATAAATTAATATTACTTCATATTTTATATTTACTTTATCTATTTTTTCAAAAATAAATAAAAATTTTTCTATTTCTTCTTCTTTTGTTTCATTTGTAATAGATTTTATATGATTATAAATTTCTATTTTAAGAGATATAGAATTTATATAACTATTTAATGAAATATAAATATCATTAAATTTAGTTTTATTTTTTTCATTTATATCTTCATTTATATCTTCATCTTCATATTCATCTTCATTTATATTTATATCTTCATATAATTTAATTTCTTTATTTAAATTATATCTTATTTTTTTTCTGTTTCTATTTATATATTTTTTATAATCATATTCTTGTATTCGCTCATTTATATCTATTTTTTCTGTATTTAATCAATTAATTCAATACATATCTTCGAGTATTTTTAAATTTTTCTTTAATCAATAACAAAGTCTATAAAAAGTTTCTTCATTTTCATTATTATTAAAATTATTATTTTTTAATTCATTTATTATTAAAATTTGAAAATGTTGTATTATATTGATATTTATTTTTTCTACTATTATTTTATTAAAAATATTTTTCTTATAATTAAATATAACTCAAATATAACTAGATAAAGTTTCAAAAATATTATCAATATTTCATAGTATATTAATATATTTTTTTTCATTAAATTTATTAACAAGACTAGTTTGATTAAAATATATTAAGTTATTTAATATATTTTCCATATTATTATTAAGATGAGAAATAATTAAATCATATATTTTTTTATTTTTATTTTTAGTTTTATTTAATCATAAATACCTAAATAAAACTAACGGATCTTGTTTTTTTAAAAATATTTCAAATTCTTTTTCTTTAAAATTAAAATCGAATTTTTCTGATAATTCAAAAAAAGATATAACTTTATCTAAAATAACTATATATATAGTGTTTAGTTTAATAGGTAAGCAAACTGAAAGTATTTTATATATTATTGCATTTACAGTACTTCTTAATATTTTGGAATATTCTTCATCTTTTAAAACTATTGATATTGTATAAATATTTGATTTTATAAAAAGATTTAATTCTGAAAAGTTTTTTATATTTTTATTTTTTAATAATTGTATGAAAATATCTTTTGAAATATTTTCTGCATTTTCTCTTATATATGTTAATTTATCTAAACTATCTTTATTTTTTATACAATCTGAAAAAGTAGGGAATACTTCATTATCTTTTCATATAAATGTATTTTCTTTTATATTTGATAATAAAGAATCTAAATTATTATTAATAGGATTGTTTTTTAAATTTTTTATTGGAAAAATATTTGGATCATATTTTTGTTCTGTAATATTTTGTTTTTCTAATACATTGAAATTATTTAATATGTGTAATAATTTAGAACTATCTTTATTTATTTTAATAAAATTTGATAAATTAGATAATATTCAATTTAAGATTAAACTTTTTAATATAGATAATTTTTCTTCATCAAAATTATCTATATTGATATTTCATTCTATATATTTATTTAAAATTGATATTAAATTAGAAAAATGTTCAGAAATAATTATATTTCAATTTTCATCTTTTATAAAAGATATTTTACTAATAGGAATAAAAGAATCTATATTATTATTTATTTTAGAATTATATGTGAACATAATTCCATTTTTTAATAAATCAATATTTATGAAAATATCTTTTAATTCTAAATCAGAAAAACTATTTGGAATTTTATTTAAATTTCTACAAATAAATATGAATTGTTCTATATCATAAAAACCTAAACTTATTTTTTCTAAATGTTCTATTATATTTCAATTTTTCTTTTTAAAAGAAGCTTTGTTTTTTAATTCATCTCAAACTAATGATAGTATTTCAGAATATTCTTTTGTTATATCAGATATATTTAAAGTATTTTCTCATATATATTTATTATTATGAATTTTATCTCGATTTAATTCATTATTTTTTTTATTTTCTATAAACCATTGAAAAAATATACTTTCATAATTTAGATAATCATCTTCTCAAACTAAGTATAATCAATTATTATAAATTCATTTTTCTTGATCAAAATATCTATATAAATCTATTGTATTTTGTTTTTTATTTAATTTTAAGTAATTTCATAAAAAACTATATATTTCAGATAAATTTGAAAATGTAGATTTTAATCTAAATAAATCTATAAATGTAGAAAAATTAGAATTAAAATTTTTTAAATCAGAATAAATATTATTTAAAAATATAGAATCATTTCAATCTAACATATTTTTAGGAAAATGTGTATATTGTAATATTTTTGGTAAATATTTAGGATTATCTTTTTTAATAATTATATCATGAAAATCTTTATCAGTTATTTCTATTGTTTGATGAATATTATTTTTTACTAAATCATTTATATTTTGTATTTTTTTATAAGCTGTATTTATTTCTCAAAATGATTTTTTTGTTAAACTAAAAATATTTAATATAAGATTTTTAATCTGATTTTCATCTAAAGAACAAATATTATTTATAGCATTTGATACTAAAAAATCTCATTGTTCTTTATTTATAACATTTATTTTTTCATTATTATATTTTACTAAAATATAATATCAAAATGTTTGAATAATATGTTTAGAATATCTTGCTTGTTTATAATTCTTTATTTTTTGAACTTTATTTAAAGCATTTTTAGCAGATATATTATCAAATAATATTTCAGCCAAAATAGATGAAAATAAGCTTAGCTTATTTTCATCTATTTTTCAAAGTTCTTCAAAAAATTTATTTCAAATATAATCAACTTTATTTCATTCAATAGAATTTGTTATATTTTCTAAATTATTGGACATCATTTTTATTATAAATTACCATCAAATAAATTAAAATCTTCATCATCTTCAGTTTCACTATCTTCGTTATTTTTTAAATTTTGATTATTATTTAATAATTTTTCAATTTTAGATCAAGTATTTGTTGAATATATTCAATTATTAAACAAATATCATACAACTTGTTTTTTTATTTTTTCAGGTTTTTCATTAATATATCAATTTATTCTTTCATGAAAAAGTCTAGAAGATTTTCAAGTTAAAACTTTCATATTAGAGTTAAGGAAATTAATAGTATAATTTTCAAGTTCGTTTAGTAATTCAAAAAAGATATCCTCATAATTTGTTTTAATTACATCCAATAAAATGTATGTAGGTGTTCATATTTCAATATTCTCAAATATATCTCAAATCTCTTTATATTTTAGTCACTCTTTTCAAAAAGAATATTGCTCACTAATTATATCTAAATTTTCATCTAAAGTGTTTGATTTTACATTATATTCAAATTTATCAAATGTATTTATATAATTTTCTAAATCTACATAATCACCTATTGATCACATATTATGTCAATAATCATAATCATAAGAATCTTCATTACATAATTCTTCAGTTGATAAATTCTTATCATTTATTTTTTCTTTTATATTTATTTCTAATTGAATATGTCTAACTGAAAATAAAACTAATTCTTTAATAAAAGGTTTTAATAAATCTCAATTTGTATCCAATTTTTCAAATTGTTTTATTAAACTAATTATATAATCTTCTCTAATTTGGTTTAAATACTCATCTAATATTTTATTTTTAGATGAATAATTCACTTTTTCTTTAGATAGACTTGCTATAAGTCATATAAGAATTGTTGGATTATTGTAATCAAATAAATCCATAAAATCAAAATTTTTTCATCATTTTTCAGTTATTTTTACTCAATATGTACTATTATTAAAAGTATTTACAAATTCAATTACTTTTTTTATTCATTCTCAAAATCATTCATTTTCAGATAATAATCATATTTGTTCAGAATATTTATTCTTTATATGTTTAATCATTTCTGGATTTTCTGAAATTCATTTTAGTATAGATATTCAATTATCTACTCTTTCATCTTGAGAATTTAGAGTAGTTAAATTAAGAACTTTTTCGTCAAAAGAATCTATAACTGATAAATCATTACTATTTTCACCATTTTTTTCACTAAAAATTGATAACATTTTGTCCATAAAAAATAATTAATATATAAAAATATTAATTATATATAATGTTTTTTGAATAATTGTCAAATAAAATTTGACAATTATTGGTAGTATGTCAAAACATTTTG
>DIUG01000028.1 GCA_002422305.1 Patescibacteria group bacterium UBA6164
AAATGTTTTGACATACTACCAAATTTAGTTAGAATTGATTTTTAAAATATTAATTATATAATAAAGTTAATTATAATTAATCAAATTTATTATGATTTTTATATTTTTTGTAGTATATTTTCTGTTTTTAATTTTACTATATATATTTATAATTCAGAGATTGAAAAATTTAAGTTATAAACATATGAATGACACTGGTTTAGCTTCATTATGAAGAGGTTATATAATTATTAAAAGAAGATTAATTGTTATTTTGATTTTAATGTTTATTTTATCTAGTTTTTTAGTTTTAACTATTTTTTAATATGGTTTATTTTTCAAAATATGATTATACAATCATCAGAAAACATTGAATAATACTTTTTTTTAAGTATTTAAAATCATTAGTATTTCTTATTTTTGCTTTCATACTTTATTATATATGTATTAAATTTAAAACACAACTTTGAAATGAAATAGTATATTATGTTTTTTTTCCATTAATATTAATTTTAATAAACTATTCTTTTATTAAATTGATATTATATTACATTAAATTTTATAATGATTTATTAATTGTTAGTAATTGACAATTAATTGTTATAAATTCATCTCTTTTATTTGTAGATGATATAGAATTTATTGATATTAGTAAAATAACAAAAATAGATACTTATACTAGATGAATGATAGCAAATATTATATGATATTGAATATTAGTAGTGGAACAACAAAGGGATCAAGTTAAAGAATTTGATTATATACCAAATGCTCGTAAAGCATTACATATAATTAAAAATGAAATGGATAAAGAAAAAGAATTAAACAAATAAAAATTTGTAAATAATTCTAATATAACATATAAACATAACATATAAAAATGAAATTTGTATTATCAACAATAGCAGGAGTAGAATCAATAGCTAAAAAAGAAATAGAGAGACAATGATGAAAAATAGAAGAAGTAACAGATAGATTAGTTACTTTTTCTTGATGAATAGAATTAATGCCTAGAATAAATTTATGGTCTAGAGTTTGAAATAAGCTATATTTACTTTTAGAAGAACAAAATAATGTAGGTGATTTTGATACTTTATTTAATTTAATTTATTCTATAAATTGGAAAAAATATTTTAAAAAAGATTATCCTATATTAGTAAAAACATCATCTACTAGAAGTACTCTTTTTTCAGCTAGAACTATTCAAAGTTTATGAAAAAAGGCTATAGTAAAAAAAGTTGTTTGAGAAGATTCTATAATGAAGGAAGATTTTAATTTAGAAAATTTAGAAATACTTATTTTAATTATAGATAATAGGGTTAGAATATTATTAAATACATCATGAAATGCTCTTCATATGAGATGATATAGAATACAGGCTTGAGAGGCTCCTATAAAAGAATCACTCGCAGCAGCAATGGTCTTTTTATCTGATTGGAAATTTAGAGAACCTTTATATGATCCATTTTGTGGTTCTTGAACTATTGTTATAGAAGCATTAATGATAGCTAAGAATATTGCACCATGATTAAAAAGAGCTTTTGCATATGAAAAGCTTTGACTTATAGATTGGGAAACTTCTGAAAATGAAAGAATTTTAGCTAGAAGTAAGACTTTTGATTGAGAATATATAATATTTGCAAGTGATATAGATTCTAAAATGATAGAATTAGCAAAAGAAAATGCTATTAGAGCATGACTTGCATGACAAATAAATTTTGAAATCAAAGATTTTAAACAATATTTAGATATGGAAATTCATTGAACACTTGTTTCAAATCCTCCTTATTGAGAAAGATTAAAAAATGAAAATTTAAAATCTATGTATAATAATATAGATAAAATTTTTAGAATAAACTCAAAATTGTCTTGATGAATTATATCTAATTTTATGGAATTTGATAGTTTAATTAAAGCTGAAGATTATAAAAAAAGAAAATTATATAATGGCTGAGAAAAATGTTATTTTTGGAGAAGAAAATAATAAAATTATTTATATAAAGTATATCATTTGTTTACTAGTGTTTTTAAATCAAAATCTTTTCATAACTTTTTTCTTAAATTTGAAATAGTCACATTTATATTATTATCTGATATTTGTAATAAGTCATATTCTCACCAAACAGAGATCATTAATTGATATTTAGTTATTAATTTTCAAACATTAAAAATTAAAAATTCTGCTAACTGTGTTTCTCTTGATGTAAGATTTATCTTTTTTCATTTTTTTTCAATTATTTTATTTGTAATATCATATATTAGATCTTTATAAATAATTTTTGAACTTTGGTGAATTTTATAACTTCGTCTTAAAAGAGATCTAATTTTGGCTATTAATTCTTCAGTATAAAATGGTGCTATTAAATAATCATCTGCTCATAAATTTATACTAGAAACTCTTTTTTCTATGTCATTTATTTCTGAAATAATAATAATAGGAGAGTTGTTATTTTTTACTTCTCTTAAAAATGTTATGATATCAAAATTATTTTTAAAAGAAGTATTTATTATATATAAATCTGATTCAAAAAAATTTTCATTAATAAAGTCATTAAAACTTTTTAATATTTTTATATTAAATCAATTTTTAGAAAGTTTTTTGGAAATATTTCTAGAAAATAATTCTCAATCCTCTATAATTGTTATATACATTTTTTCAATTATAAGTTATTTTATATTTATTTTATTATTTATCTAAAAAATAAAATATTAAAAATATTCTATTCATAAAATGTTTTTAACAAAATTTAATTTTTTATTCTACACTTTTTCAAAAAAATTTGCATAAAATTGCTTTTCTTATATAATTTACCAGTAATAATTTATTTTATATAATTAATAGACAAAAAGATGGCTAAAGGAAAAAGAACTTATGTTGCTTTTTATTCTACTGAAACTGGAAATATAGTTCATATAACTAATATCCAAAAAAAGAATTTTGAAGCTGGAAAAAAATGACCAACTTTAAAAAAATATAATAAAGTAACTAGAAAGCATGAATTGTTAAAGATGAAAGAAATTAAAAAAGGTTAATCATATTTGATTGACCTTTTTTAATTATAGATAATTATTTAACTTTTAAATGTATTTTTTTCTATAAATTCATCTACTTCTTTATGTAACTCATCAGATATTATTTCGTTGGTAGAAACCAAATTTACATCTTCATCTTCTTGAAAAGTTTCTATCATTTTTTTTATTTTTAAAGCTTTATCAAAATCAATAATTTCTACTTCATTATTTGCAACATAATCAATTTTTGCTTCCATTATTTCGATTCATTTGTTTTCTAAAAATTTTTCTACATTATCAAAATCATCCACTGTGGTAATTATTTTTATATAAAATTTTTCTCAAACAATATCTTCAGCATTTGTTTCATAAATCAATGTTTCTATTTCTCAAAAATCATATTTAGAAGAATCTATAAAAATAACTCCTTTTCTATGAAACATCCAAGAAACAGCTCATGATTCTCACATATTTCACCCATATTTAGTAAAAATATGTCTAATATTTGATACTGTTCTATTTTTATTATCTGTTAATACAGAAACCATTACAGCAACTCAGCCTGGTGCATATCATTCATAAATGATTTCTAATATTTGAAGAGCAGACTTATCTTCTCCAGTTCATTTTTTTATTGCTCTATCTATATTTTCATTTGGTACTCAGTCTTTTTTTGCTTTATAAATAGCTGCTACTAATGAAGGATTTTGTTCTAAATCTCCTGATTTTTGAGCAGCAATAGATATTAATTTAGCATGTATAGAAAATTTTTTTCATTTTATTGTATTTACTGCATTTTTTCTAGCTTGTACAACAGGACCTCTTCACATATATTTATTTTTAAATTTTAAAATATATTTTTATTTTATAGTTTTTATATTTTTTGTAAAGATAAAATGGCTTTTTTATCTTATTATAAATAAAAGAGCCAAAAAGATTTGAAATTTAAGTAAAAACTAATATATTAAAATATATATTTTAATGAAAAAAAACAATGTCAAAGAAAACAAAATTAATAATAATTAGTATTATATCAGTATTAGCATTTTTTAATGCATTTTATTTATCATATGACTGGATTTTTAATATAGAACAAAATAATAGTTTATATTTTTTACCTATGTGAGATTTTGTATGAAATTCAAGTTTTTGTGATATAAATGAAACATTTTCTTGTTCAGTAGTTTTATCTAATCCATTGTCTCAAATTTATTGAATACCATTTCCTATAATAGCCTTATTTGTATATCCAGTAATTTTTTTTATAGCAATACTTTGATATTTTAGAAAAATAAAAAATGTTTTTACTATATTATTTTGAATGTGAATATCTTGAATAATGTTTAATTGATATTTTATTTATCAAGAAATATTTAATATAGGTGCTTTTTGTCCACTATGTTTACTTTGTAGTGCTATAATTTTAACTATATCTTTTTTATCTTGATCTGAAGTAATAAAAAAAAATATAAAAAATAAGAAAAAATAATATGTATAATGAAATAATAACTTACTATTCTAAAAATCCATTCAATAAATTTGAAATGGAAGATTGCACAATAAGTCATTTTGAATCAAATGAATTATGTTGAGATGATTTAACTATTTATATAAAAATAAAAAATAATAAAATTGAAAATTGGAGTTTTACTTGAGATACTGCAATAATAACTACAGCATGTTCAGGAGTATTTTGAGAAAGTATTATATGAATGGATTTTAAAAATATTTTAAAATTAGATTATAATTATATAGTAAAAATAATTGAAGATGAAGTAAGTGATAGAAGAAAAAAAGCTTCTGTTTTAGGTTTACTTACAACTAGAAATGCTATACATAAATATTTAAAAGATTGAATAGTAGATGATTTTGATGATGTAATAAAATAAAAATATGTTAAAACTATCAAAAAAATGATGATATGCTTTGAAAGCAATTTTATATATAGCTGAAAATAAAAATAAGTTGATAAAGATATTAGATTTATCTAAAAATTTAGATATTTCAGAATCGTTGCTTAGAAGAATTATTTCAGATTTAGAAAAATCTTGAATAGTAATTACTATAAAAGGTAGAATTTGATGAGTTAAAATTTGAAAAGAATTAAATAATATATCTATTTATGATATATTATATTCAGTTTGAGAAGAATTATGAATAACAGATTGTGCTAAATGATTATTTTGTGAAAATATAGAAAATTGTAATACTACAATTTTATTTTCAAATTTACAAAAAAGTTTTAATGGGATATTAAAATTACAGACTTTAGATAAAATAATTAAATAAAAAAATTATAAATGTATAAAATATGAAAAAAATCTTAGTTTGATTATCATGATGAGTTGATTCTGCTGTTACTGCTTATTTATTAAAAAAACAGTGATATGATGTTACTGCATGATTTATGATAAATTATTTAGCACCAGAATGAGAATATTGTTCTACAAAGGATGATATAGTTGTAGCAAAAGAAGTTGCATCTTTTTTAGGCATACCTTTTTTTACTTTTGATTATAGAACAGAATATACTGAAAAAGTACTATGATATATGTATGAATGATATAAAAAATGAATTACACCAAATCCAGATATAATGTGTAATAGTGAAGTTAAATTTAAAATATTTTTAGATGAAGCTTTACAGCATGGTTTTGATTGAATTGCAATGTGACACTATGCTAGAATAGTTAAAAAATCTATTATTAAATGAAAATCAAAAATAGATACTTATTTATTAAAAAAATGATTAGATCAAAATAAAGATCAATCATATTTTTTATCGTGATTAAATCAATTTCAATTATCAAAAGCACTTTTTCCAATTTGAAAATATGAAAAATCTAAAGTTAGAGAAATAGCATTAAAGGCTTGATTACCAAATGCAAGTAGAAAAGATAGTCAATGAATTTGTTTTGTTTGAAAAGTTGATTTAGCAAAATTTTTAGAAAAAAAAATAGAATCAAAGCCATGAAAAATACTAGATACTTCATGAAATATATTATGAGAACATAAATGAGTATTTTATTATACTATTGGTCAAAGAAAAGGTCTTGATTTATGATGACAAAAGGAACCTGTTTTTATAGTAAAAAAAGATATAGAAAAAAATGAAATAATTGTTTGAACTTCAAGTGATTTAGAACTTTATGATAATAAATTATTTGTAAAAGATTTTCATTTTATATCTAGAAATGATTTCGAATTCCCACTTAAGGCAAAGTGTAAAATTAGATATAGACAATATGATCAAGATTGTATTATTTATAAAGAAGATAATAGATATAGAATAGAATTTAATGATAAACAAAGAGCTATAGCTTCATGACAAATATGTGCAGTGTATTTATGAGATGATTTAGTAATGAGTGGTATTATATTTATTTAAAAAATATTAATGAAAAAAGTAATGAAAGATGAATTACAAAATATATTGCAAAAAAAGTTTTGATTGGAATCATTTAGAGATGCTCAAGAGGATATTATAACAAGTGTTGTGGAATGAAATGATACTATAGTATTTATGCCTACTTGATGATGAAAATCTCTTACTTATCAATTACCAGGTTTATATTTAGATTGAGTTGTATTAGTAATTTCTCCTCTTATTTCTCTTATGAAAGATCAGGTAGATAAATTAAATAGCTTATGAATAAAAGTAGAATTAATTAATTCTACTATTGATAATTATGGTATACAAATAATTTTAAATGAATTATCTAAACCAAATACAGATATAAAATTTCTATATATAGCACCAGAAAGACTTAATAGTCAAGATTTTTTGAGGGTTATTTCTAAAGTCAAAATTGCATTAGTAGCTATTGATGAGGCTCATTGTATAAGTCAATGGTGACATGATTTTAGACCAAGTTATATGAAAATTAAGTGATTTTTAGATGAATTAAGAAAAGAATATTCAATTCCAATAATGGCACTTACTGCTACTGCTACTAAAAAAGTTAGATTAGATATTGTAGATAGATTAGGATTAATAAATCATAATATATTTACAAGTTGATTTGATAGAAAAAATATAACTATAATAGTTAGAGAAATATCAAAAAGAGATGAAAAAATTCAAAAAGTTGCTGAAATTATTGAAAAAACACCATGAGTATGAATAATTTATTGTGCTTCAAGAAAAGCTGTAAAAGAGGTTTATGATGAATTAATAAATAATTGAATAAAAGCTTGAATTTATACTTGAGCAATGAATTCTGATAGTAGAGAAAAAGAACAAAATGATTTTATGAATGATAAATATAAAGTTATGGTTGCTACTAATGCTTTTGGTATGTGAATAGATAAAAAAGATATTAGGTTTGTTATTCACTATAATTTACCAGGTAGTATAGAAAATTATTATCAAGAAGTTTGAAGAGCATGAAGAGATGGTAAAAAAAGTTTTTGAGTAGTTATAGCTTCTTTTCAAGATACAAAAATACAAGAATTTTTTATAGAAAATACATATCCTAGTAAACAAGAAATTTTAATTTTATATGATTTTTTATATAAATGAATAAAAGAATGAGAATGAAAATGAACTATTGTTTTGAAAACTTATTTTACTATAGCATCGGAATCATGACTTGTTAATGATATGAAAGTATGAAGTGCTCTTAGAGTACTTGAAAAATACTGAATTATTAAAAGATGAGTTGATTCTATTTATCAAGAAGATGATTTTAGATGAAAATGATTAACATTGTTTCAAGAAAAAAGAAAACACTCACATTTATTAATTGATTGGGAACATCAAAATTTATTAAAAGAAGAATCTTATTTTAAATTAGAGCAAATAAAAAAATTACTTTTTTATCCTAGTTGTAGAAAAAGATTTATATTAAATTATTTTTGAGATGAAGAAGATTTAGCTAATCTTAGTGATAATTGTTGAGCTTGTGATTATTGTATAGAAAAGAAAAAGTTTTTAACAAGTGAAATAGAAAATTTTGTGAGCTTATCTGTGTTTGCTCTTGTTTTAGATGTTGTAAAAAAAATTGATTCTAAAATGTGAGTTGTTATGATGACTAAATTTTTATGGTGAAGTAAAGATAAAAAATTAATGGAATGGAATATGGATATTAGAGAAAATTTTTGAGCATTAGAAGATTTATCTAGTGAATTAATTCAAGCAGTAATTGAAGCATTAATATCATTAGAATATTTATATAAAACAGAATGAAAATATCCATTATTATGAATCACTGAATCTTGAAAGGTTGCTATTGTAAAAGATAGTTTTTTAAAAAATGATAATAAAGAATTACAACATTATATAAAAATGAGAATTTGACCAAGTTTATCAAAAAATAAAAAATCAAAAAAAATACTTACAGAAAAAACTTGATGAAAGACAGATACATATAAGGAAACTTTAATTTTATTTAAATGATGAGAAAGTTTAAAAAATATATCAGAAAAGAGAAATATAACAATACAAACATTAGAATCTCATATTATTAAATTATATGAAATTTGAGAAATATTATTGTCAGAAATTATTAAATTAACTAGTTTTTCTAAATTAAAATTAATTAAAGAAGTAATAAATAATAATTTATGATGAAATACTCAACCACTTAAACCAATTAAGGAAGAATTAGAAAATAACTGAAAAAAAGATATATCATATTTTGATATAAAAATAGCAATTGCTATGATGAATAGTAATGATTTATAAAATAATATATATTAAATCTTATTATTTGTTTATATTTTAGCTTTAAAATTTTATTACTTTTTAAAAGAACTTGAAAAATATGAATTTTTATTTATATTATACAGTAGTTTAGATACATTAGCCCCAAATAAAATTATGGCAAAAAAATATGAAAAGAGTTCTGGCTGAATTGTATATCGTAAAAATGGTAATAAAATAGAAGTTCTTCTTTTAAAATGGTTAAATTCTAAAAATCAAGTATTATATGTTATTCCCAAATGACATATAGAAGATTGAGAGGTAGCTAAAGATACAGCAGTTAGGGAAATTAGCGAAGAAGCATGATTTTTAAAACAAGATTTAGAAGTTATTAAATTTATTACCAAATTAAATTATACATTTACAGCTGGTTACTTACAAGATAATCCAGTAATAGATAAAGATGTTTATTTGTTTTTAGTTAAATATAATTGAAAACAAGAACCTGTTGTTCAGGAGGAAGAAAGATTTGTATGATATGAATGGTTTACATTAGATGATATAAAAAATGTTAAAGTAATGTTTGATATTCAAACTATTATTTGAAAAAACAAAGCATTTTTTATATAATATAAAAAATATTATTAATTTTTTTTAAGATTGATAATATTTAATTATTTTTTAATATTATTTAAAATGATAGAAGTTTTTAATTCTAATTGAGTTATTTCAATAGAAACAAAAAATAAAAATAAAATTATTCTTGATACTAATAGTTTTGATGTAAAAATAAATGATTTAAATGTTGTTCATCCATGAGAATATGAAAAATCATGAATTTTGTTAGAAGTAAAAAATTATTCAGATATATTATTTTATAGTTTTACTATTGAATGAAATCATCTTTTGATAATTACAAATGATAAATTTGATATTAAAGAAGAAATTTTATCATTTTTTTGAGATGTAGATATATTAATAATTGTTTGAACAAAAGATGCAGCTAAGATATTTGAAAATATTGAAGCTAAGGTAGTTATACCTTTTTGAGAATGAAAAACAATTTTTTTAAATACTCTTTGACAACATATAGAAGAAGTAGATTCTTATAAAATTAAATGAGAATTTTCTATTGATTCTACTGAATTTGTTAATTTGAAATAAATAAAAATATTTTGACTAAATAAAAGTATAAAATATGAAAATACTAGCTTTTGAAACAAGTTGTGATGATACTTCTATTGCAATTTTTGATAGTGATAAATTGATAGCTATGGATACAGATAGTCAGATAAGTATTCATAATAAAACTGGTTGAGTAGTTCCAGAAGTAGCTGCTAGAGAACATGCAAATAATATTTTTAAAGTATTAAATAATGTATTAAATAAAGCAAAAATTACCTTGCAAGATATAGATTTTATATGAGTTACTATTAATCCTTGATTATTACCGTCTCTTTTAACAGGTATTACTGTAGCTTGAACTATATCTACAGTTTTAAATAAAAAAATAATTCCTATAAATCATATAGAGGCACATATATTTTCAAATTTTTTAGAAAGATGTGAAAAAGAAATAGTTTTTCCACTTGTTTGTTTGACTGTTTCAGGTTGACATAATGATATATATTATATGAAATCTATGTGGAATATAGAAAAATTAGGTAGTTCATTAGATGATGCTTGATGAGAAGCTTTTGATAAATGTGCAAAGATGATGTGATTAGAATATCCTGGATGACCTATAATAAGTAAATTAGCAAGTGAATATAATAAAGTTTGAAAAAAAGAACTTTTTCCTAGAGTATGGTTAATAAAAAGAGAGTTCAATTTTAGTTTTTCAGGTTTGAAAAGTAGTGTAAAAAGAGAAATAGATAAAAGAATTATAGAAAAATGATTTTTAACATTGGAAGATAAAAGAGAAATATCATATGAATTTGAAAATGCTATTACAGAAATAATGTCTTGGAAATTGATAGAAGCAGCTAAACAGAAAAATGTAAAAACTGTAATGCTTGCTTGATGAGTAAGTGCAAATAATAAATTAAAAAGTATAATAGGTGAAATGTCTGAAAAAAAATGATTAACATTTATCTATCCTACAAAAAATTTATATTGTATGGATAATGCTGCAATGGTTTGAATAAATACATATTATAAAATAAAATATAATATGTATGAAGAAAAAATATGAGTATTTAAATTATAAAAAAACAAAAAATTTTTTTGTTTTTTTATAATCATTGTTGCAGAGTAGTTACAATTTTAAAAAAAGATTTGCATATATAAAAAATATTAATATACTCCCACTGCAATTAATAGAAATTTACAAATATTGTTGTATATCTTAAGAAAATTGGTAAAAAATTTGGATGCGTAGCTCAGTTGGTTAGAGCGCTGCACTGTCACTGCAGAGGTCACGGGTTCGAGTCCCGCCGTGTCCGCCATAAAATAAAACCAGCAAATATTTGCTTAACAAGTAGAGAGTTGAAAATATTATTATAATATCTCTGTACTAAATTGTTTTGTTATTTGTAATATATTCTTTGGGGCCTTAGCTCAATTGGCTAGAGCGCCTGCCTTCCAAGCAGATTGTTGTGGGTTCGAGTCCCACTAATCGCACCATTTCATAGATAAAAAACATCCACACTTTTGAGAAACGTTTGTAGAAGTCGATTTTCTCAATGGCTCTGTGTTAAGTATGGCTTCTAATGCTTAACTTTATCATATGACTTGTACCGGTTTGGGTCGCTCTCAAATGCGGTACTTAATTTCCAGAATTAGCTTGACTTATCATCGCTTTTAGATTAGTATTAAGAATGAATAATTTAAGAGATAGATTTATGAAATTGCTTCCGGCATTTCCTCCCAAAGATATGTCGTCTGATGAGATTGATGATTTTTTAGGAACAGTGTTAGAATCATATGTGCAGGAAGCACGATTCTATGATAGAGAGATAAAGATAATTTTACTTGATCATGGAAGAATGCATAGTAGAATGAGTAAAGAAGATAAGATAGATACAATTAAAGATTTGTTAAGTGAATAATTATAAAATGCCCTTTAGTGTAATGGTAACACCTTGAAATAAATTAGAGAATTAGTGTAGTGGTTTAGCACAGGAACCTTTGACGTTCTTAGGGACTTTTCGAATAAGTCATTCTCTGCCAATATCCCCTTGGAGGTTTTGTTATATTGTAAG
>DIUG01000053.1 GCA_002422305.1 Patescibacteria group bacterium UBA6164
TCCACAGATTTTAGGTAATTACCTTGATCATGTACAAGACCATGTATGATTTCATCATGATGTTGTAACTACTCATTCTGTTCATGAACTACATCTATCTGTAGATGGTGCATTTACTCTTGATTTTCAGTTAGCTGTTCAACATGCTAAGTTTACAGCACAAGCTGTTGTTGTTGCACTTGTTAATGTTCTATTTCCAGTACAATTTCATAAATCATCACAAGCTCTTACTACTCTTGATGAATATGATGTATTACATGCTAAACTTGTTTCAGAATGTGATAATCCTGTTGATTTATTCGTCCATGTACTCCCATTTGGTGACCAATCATATCTTGTTGCTGTTCATCATCATGAAGTCCATGACCATGTTATACTTGTTTGAGATGGTGAATTTGTTCCAGCATTTGGTAATAATAATTGTGTAGCACTACAACTTGCTGTTGTTCATCAGTTTGATCATGTACAAGACCATGTATGATTTCATCATGATGTTGTAACTACTCATTCTGTTCATGAACTACATCTATCTGTAGATGGTGCATTTACTCTTGATTTTCAGTTAGCCGTTCAACATGCTCAATTGATTATTTGTGCACATGTTCATGCTATATTTGTTACATTAGCTGTTAAACTTGCAGGTCCATTTGTTGTTGTACTACATGTATAACCTGTTCTTGTTGCTATTATATTATTACATGTACTTCCATGATTTCTTGTTGCTGTAAAGTTTCAACTAGAATCTGCTGTTACATTACTTCAACATACACTTACTGTTGCTCCATTTGCATTTTCTCCAAAACTTCATGATACTGTATATGTGTTTAATGTACAACTTGGACTTGTCCAATTTCAATTAAATGTATATCATGTTGCACATGCATATGAAAATTGTGTTGGATTTTTATTCAATATTCCAGTATCACAATTATAATTAAATTTTACTTTTAAAAATCCATTACTTGGACTTGTTCCAAAGTTATATGTTCATGTTCATGTCGCTTCTTCTAAATGTCATATATTTCATGATCATTCTACATTATATGTATTTGTTAAATATATATCTGTAGTTGGTACTGTACAATTATTTCATAACCATTGTGCATAATATGTAACTGGTCATGTTATTAATATGCTTTCTGTTATCTCTGTTCATCAAATCGTTTCTGTATACCATCCATTAAATGCATATCATGTTCTTGATGGTTCACTTGGTAATGTTCATAATATTGTATTGTATACTACACTTTTTGTTTCTGGAGTATGTTAGTTTCATTCATTTCAATCAAATGTTACTGTATATGTAACTAAAATTTCATTATCTAACTCTATACTACCTCATAAATTATTATTTACAAATGATCTAGATAATAATTCTATTGAATTTGTATCATTTATATCTGTTAATAATATTGATTGAATTTCTGACATATTTGATATTGTTGTTCCACTATATGCATTTTGTATTTTTTCTATCATCATTTTTCTAGCTGACATTCATAATTCTGTTGTATCTGATAATAATTTTAAATCTCAACAATATACTTCCAAACTTCACGAATTTACCAAATTTAAGTTTTTCTCTCATTTTAATTTATATGTTCATCAATATTGTGAAGGTAGGTTTCTATAACCATTATATGCTAATAAATTATTTGATATTATTTCCTCTAATATTGTTCCACTTGTTGTCATTATACTTGGTAATGCTAATACACAATTTAATTCATTTACTTTTATTATTTTTCCATTATATATCCCATTTATTTTTAATATTCCTGTCTTATCTCATTCTTCTGCTGTAGCTTTTAATATAAAAATAGGGTTAATTTCTTTTCTTTGTATAGTTATTTCATCTCATTCCATTACTCATCATAACTGAAATTCTTGCCTATTAATTGTTGTACTATATACATATTCTGCATCCATTAATGGATCTTTTGGGATCTTATCTAGTTTGGATACATTTTTGTATGTACTTTCCCCAAATGTTCATTGTGTCCATACAATTGCCCCACTATATGTAACTCCTGTTCATCATGTAGGTATTGGATATTTTCCTGCATCCAAACTAAATAATTCTAATCCTGTTCTTATTTTTGACATATCACTTACTCTAGCACTATCTCTTGATTGTTTACTATATGATTGTAAAGATATAAAAGCTATTGTTCATAGAATTGCTAGTATAATAATAGATATTATTAGTTCCAATAATGTAAAGGCTTTTTTATTTCAATTAAGCATATTTTCTCTTTTTTCCATAATCTTTTAGTGGATTATTAAATATAAAATACATTATTATCGATATTAATGTATTATTATAATAATAATATAATAATTTTTGATTTATTACAAATATTTTTTATTTTTTGTAAAAATTATAATTAATAGTGACATTTTAATTAAATTTCTACATTAGGAAAAATTTATTTGAAATAGTAATAATTATTACTATAATTGAAATAATTAAAATTAATTAAAATTATGGCAAATATTACACATTTAGATAATAAAATAGAAATTCTTGATGAATTATTAAAAATTTGATTTAAAGAAAGTAAAAAAAATAAATGAAATTTTACAAAAGATCAATTTCATAAATTAAAAAATGAAGTTTATAAAAAATTTAAAATTGCTAAACCATTTCAAAGTATAGAATTAATAGAAAGATATAATGAACTTATAGCTGATTGAACTTTAGAAGAAGATTTATTTTTTAAAAAAGTACTTAGAAAAAGATGAGTAAGAAGTTTGAGTTGAGTAACTGTTATTTCTCTTTTGACTAAATTTTTTGGTTGTCCTTGAAAATGTATATACTGCCCTACTTTTGAATGACTTCCCAAATCATATATTCCAAATGAACCTGCAGTTCAAAGAGCAGTAATGAATAATTTTGATCCTATTATGCAAATACATAATAGATTAAGAGCACTAGAAATAACTTGACATAAAATAGAAAAAAATGATATAAGAATTATTGGTTGAACATGGTCTGTATATCCTTTAGAATATCAAAAAATGTTTATAAAAGCTATTTATGATGCTTTTAATACATATGATGATATGAAAAAATATTTAGATAAAACAGATTTAACAAATGATAAATTTGCAACTTTTAAACTAAAACAATGATATAAAGCAAAAATATCTAATAGTTTAGAAGATGCTAAAAAATTAAATGAGGCATCTAGACTTAGAGTTATTTGAATAGCAATTGAAACAAGACCAGATTGGATTACTCCAGAAGAAATAGCTAGACTTAGATATTATTGAGTTACTAGAGTAGAAATATGATATCAAACAACTATTGATGAAATAAATAAACTAAATAAAAGATGACACGGAAATAAAGAATCTATATATGCAACTCGTATGTTAAAAGATGCTTGATTAAAAGTAGTTGCACATATGATGCCAAATTTACTATGATCTACACCAGAATTAGATATAAAATCATTAAAAGAAGTCTTTGATAATCCTGATTTTAGACCTGATGAATTAAAAATTTATCCTATGATGGTAACAGATAAAAGTGAATTAACAGAAGTATGGAAAAATTGATGATATAAGGCTTATGATGATGAAACACTTATTGAATTGACTGCAACTTTACAAATGATGATACCAGAATATATTAGATTAAATAGAACATATAGAGATATTCCAGCAAATGAAATATTAGAATGATCAGTAATTGCAAATCTAAGACAAATAGTAGAAAAAAGAATTAAACAAAAATGAATAAAATTACTAGATACTAGATATAGAGAAATTAAAGATTGAAAAAATAATCCTCAAAAAGCTATAATTCATAATTATGAATATGAAGCATCTAAATGAAAAGAATATTTTATAACTTTCGAAGATCCAAATGACAGAACTATTTTTTCTCTTTTAAGATTGAGATTACCTTGAATAAATACTGATATATTAAAAGTAATACCAGAACTTAAATGATGTGCTATAATAAGAGAAATTCATACTTTTTGAGATCAATTAAGTGTAAATGAAAAAGGATCAACTTTTTGACAACATATAGGATTTTGAAAAAAATTAATAATAGAAGCAGAAAAAATATCTGTAAAAAATTGATTTAAAAAAATAGCTGTAATAGCTTGAGTATGAGTAAGACAATATTATGAAAAAAGATGATATAAATTAGAATGAGAATATATGATTAAAACTTGACTAATATAGAATATTATATATATTATTATAATCGTATTAATAATTAATGAAAAATGTCCTTAAAAATAAATAGTAATAATATAAATTGTAAAAAAGAAGATTTTGAAGATGCTTTTAATTTTTTACATATAAATAAAGAAAATCTAGATAATAGTGAGTTTGATAATAAATTATTATTAGAATGAGATTCAGTTAAAAAAATCATACATCATATCTTAAAATTTAGTCAAGAATTTAATATTTCACCAAAAGATGAATATTTAAAAGAAGAATTAATTAATAGTCTTTTAAATAAATGAAAATTTGAATATTTTTGATTAGCAAAAAAAATACAAGAAATATTAAATCCTACAAATTGTGAATCTTGTTTCAAAAATGAATCAATATGGATAAATAGGATTTTAGAAAAAGATGATTCATTTATTCCATTTTATCAATGAATAAGAGATAATAAAACTTGAGAAATTAAAAAATATGAAGCCTTAGTTAGATATATTGATGGAAATAATATTATTTCACCTTTTGAATTTATAGAAATAGCTAAAAAAAATAATTTATTATGAATTATTTCTATGAAAATGATTACAAAAGTTATAAAAGAAATGTGAATTCATAAATATGATATTTCTTTAAATTTAGATTGAGAATTATCAAATAATTATATAATTGATTTCTTATTTGATAATTTAGAAAAAAATAAAATTGATCCTAGCAGACTTACAATTGAAATATTAGAAACAATTAATTGAACAAATATTGAAGAATATAATAAAATGGTATCGAATATAAAAAAAATGAAATCAAAATGAATTCATATTTCTATAGATGATTATGGTTCATGAAATTCTACATTATTGAGAATATTAGATACTGATCCAGAATTTATTAAAATAGACTGAGATTTGATAAAAAAACTAGAAAATGAATATGATTTTGAAAAAACTATTGTAATTTTAAAATCTATTATATCTATGACACACCAATTATGAAAAAAAGTAATTGCTGAACATATAGAAAATAAAAATATTCAAAATATTCTAACAGAATTAGAAGCTGATTATTCTCAATGATTTTATTATGATAAACCTAGTAGAAATATAATAAAAAATAATTAAATATTATAAGTTATGCTTAAATTAGAAAAAGATGAGTACAATAATTTTTCTTGTGAATCATTAAAAAGTATAGAAAATATAATTTGATATACAAAAATTTTCGTAAAAGAAATTCATGAATTAAATAAAAAAGAAATATCTTTTATTGATACTCATAGTATATTAAATACAATAAATGCAATTTTATGATATATACAAATTGTTGAATATGATATAAATAAAGAAGATCATTTTCAAAATATAAAAAATATATTAAGAGAATTTGTATCACAAATAAAAAATATATGAGATATAAAAGAATGTAATGTAGAAAATATATTTAATATAATGAATATATTTATTGATGATTTAAAATCTATTAAAATAAATGAAAATAATAAAGAAATAAATGATGATATAAACCTTATTACAGAATTTATAATACTTTTAACAAGTAAAATAAATGAAAAAATAGAAAATAATTTTTATGAATTTGAATTAATAAATATAGAAAAGCTTAAAAATAAATTGATGGATTTTTATTTAATTATAAGTAAAAGTTCCCGCTGAAAATTTGATATAGTTTTTGATAAAAATGAGAAAAAAAATAATAGTTATTATATAGAAATATCTATAAAATCATTTATTGAAAACGAAATATATTTACCTAAAATAATTATAGATTTAATAATAGATTTAAGTCTAAATTCTAGAAAATATTCTAATCCTGGAACTGATATAATAATACAAATAAATCAAGATGAAAAATGTACATCAATTTTTATAAAAGACCAATGAATATGAATACCCAAATGAGAATTAAAAAAAATTTTTTTATTAAATGAAAGGTGAAGTAATGTACAAAATAAATATTGAAATTGATTTTGATTAACAAAAACATATTATACAGTAAAAGAAGTTTTTAAGTGAGATATTTTCGTAAAATCCGAAGAATGAATTTGAACTGAAATAAAAATCTTTTTTCCAAATAATATAAAAAAATAATATTAACATTTAAAAATTAACTATGGAAATTAAATTAAAAAATATAATAAAAGCTAAAGAAGATTTTTGAAATTTTATAAAAACAACTCCTTTAATTTATTCTGAAAGATTAAGTAAAAAATATAAAGCAAATATTTATTTAAAAAGAGAAGATTTACAACCAGTTAGATCATATAAAATAAGATGAGCTTTCAATTTAATTAATTCACTTAACGAAAAAGAAAGAAATGCCTGAATAGTATGTGCATCTGCTTGAAATCATGCACAATGAGTAGCTATAACATGTAATCATTTAAAAATAAAAGGTACTATTTTTATGCCAATTACTACTCCAGAACAAAAAATATATAAAACAAAACAATTTGGTTGAGATTATATAAATATTATTTTAATATGAGATACTTTTGATGAAGCTTTTAAAGCTAGTAAAAATTTTGAAAAAGAGAATTGATCAACTTTTGTTCATCCATTTGATGATGAAAGAATAATTATATGACAAGCAACTATTTGATTAGAAATATATGATAAATTAGAAAAAGACCCCGATTATATAATTTGCCCAATAGGTTGATGATGAGTAGTTTCATGATTAATTAGTATAACTAAAGATTTAGGTAAAAAAACAAAAATAATTTGAGTAGAACCAACTTGAGCTTTATCAATGACAAATTCTATTAAAGAATGAAAAAATATAACTTTAAATAAAATAGATATATTTATTGATTGAGCTAGTGTAGCAAGAGTTTGAGAAAAAACTTTTAATATATCAAAAGAATATAATTTAAAAATTATTTGATGCCCAGAAAATAGAGTTTGTTCTACTATTTTAGAATATTTAAAAGAAGACTGAATAGTTATTGAACCTGCTTGAGCATTATCTACAGATGCACTAAAAGATATTAAAAATGAAATAAAGTGAAAAGATATTGTTTTAATAATTTCATGAGGTAATTTTGATTTTGAAAGACTTCAAGAGGTAAAAGAAAGATCTATGAAATATGAATGATTAAAAAGATATTTTATTATAAGTTTCCCTCAAAGACCATGAGCATTAAAAGATTTCTTATGATGTTTATGAAAAAATGATGATATTGCTAGATTTGAATATCTAAAAAAATCAAATAAAAATAGAGCACCCGTATTTATTTGAATAGAAACAGATAAAAAAGAAAATTGGGGTGAAATTATAGAAAAAATGGAAAAACTATGATTTAAAAATCATGATGTAACAAATGATGAACTTTATTTTGATTTATTAGTTTAAGGAATATCTAAAAATTATTTCCTTAATTTATTATTTAATATTAAAAAAATGTGATTAATTTTTTCAAATAGACAAGAAGCAGTTGAGCTAAGTAATAATGAAACCGTTAATGATTTATTTAGAATACATAAAGCTCCTGTTGCTATATGACCTTATTCAAAAGCATATTTTGCTTGAGATTTATTATTTTGTTCATGACAACTAGCATTTGATTCAAATACAATGGAAATAGTAGAATGATGAATTGAAAATCAAACAAGACAAGTTTGTAGAAATATATCATATTTACTTGAAGAAAATTGATTAAGTTTAAAAAATGTAGTTAAAACAACTATATTTCTAAAAGACTTAAATAATTTTGATGCAGTAAATAATATATATAAAAATTATTTTATACTTAAACCAGCAAGAAGTACAATTGAAGTAAGTAGATTACCAAAAGATGCCTTGATAGAAATTGAAGTTATTGCAAAAAGGTAAAAGATACAAATTATATTTTTTTTATAATACTAACTTTTTTAAAATAGGTGACAATATATTATCACCTATTTTAAAAAAGTTATATTTGATTATATGATAAATACTTTGATAATATTAGATATTAATTATTAATTTAAGTATTTATGAAAAAAATAATAGTAATTTTTATAACAATGGTCTTTACAATTTTATATTATTGGTTAATATTGAGTAACATATATATATTAAAATAATAATCTATAAAAAAATATGAAAAAAATCTTTATATTATTAATAATATTTTTATTTACTATTTATGATTCATATGCTATTGAAAATTATATAAATTGAAAAGAAAGAATACTAATAAATAAAATGAGCTCTAAAATCAAAAAAAATATTGATGATAAAGGTCCAGAATATAAAAAAAATATAGAAAATAAAATAACAGAATTACAAAAAAATAACGAGTATAATGATAGGAATTTAAATATATTAGAAAATATAAAAAAAAATATTAATATAAAAGAATCTGATATAGAATATATTGAATATTATAAAAAATATAACATAGATTTTCAGGTAATAAAGGATAAATGGCTACAATGGCATAATTATGAAAGAGATAAATTATGAAAGAGTTTATATACTTATGATGATAAACTTATAAAAACTGCATATGAATGGTCTCACATACAAAAAGATAAATGATATAGTACACATAAAAGAAATATAGGTGATTCCTACTATAATTATCCAAAAATAGAAAAATGGTTTAATGATAGATGAGTTAAATGTGAAATTATTTGATGAATGACTATTACAGAAAGTATATGAAGACAATCATATAAATGTAGTGAAAATGATTGTACAGATAAATTAATATGATGATTGCAAAAAGTCTTTAATATGTATATGAAAGAAAAATGATTAAAATATCCAAATAATGCTCATTACAGATCAATTATTAATAATGATTTGTCAAAAATATGATTTGGTATTTCAATAAAACAAAATAAAAATCATTATGATTTTTATTTAACAACACATTATTGTACAAAATTTAAGTAATAATTTATAAAATAACCTTTATATTATGATAGATAAAAAAAAAATAGTACTATTTATTATTACTGTTATTTCAATTTTTATTAATATTAATTGAGTATATGCATTGTTAACATTAAATAATAATGAGGTACAAAGATTAGAAGATTTTTGATATTCAATGTCAATTCCCTATAATACAGAAGCAATTTGTTTAGAAAGAAGAAATAGATATACTAATGTAACATCTTCAAATTATAAAAGAACTGAATGCTTTAAAAAAGATAATTTATATTATTATTTTATATGTAATAACAGTAAAACTTGTAATTTAAGTACAATGTTAGAATTATCAAATGTAAATAATGATATTACATCAAATAATCCATATAGAAATAGACTATCTCAAAGAATTATTTGAAAATCAGATTCAATATTAAATGTGTTTAGACAAAAAAGAAATCAATTAAATGAAGTTAGATATATGGAATATCATAATAATTTTATATATAAAATAAGACAATTACTTATAACACATAGAACAAATAATCAAATAGTTTTGATATTAAATTATTTATTATTTGAATTAGATTTAATAGAATGTGAATTAACTTGAAATTGTAATACAATTTGAAACAATGTTATTAATTGAGTGTGCTGAAGCTCACATTTAACTTCTAATACAATAGCACCAAATAGTAATTTATGTAGTTCTTGAACTGCAAGTACAGTAACTACAAATACTTCAAATTTTATATGGTATTGTAATTGATCTAATTGATGAATATCTATAATTTGTAATGCTACAAAAACAAATACAACTCCGACTTCATGTAATCTACCTTGGTGATGAAATATAAATAGTTGAGTAAGTATTAATGCTTATTTATCAAATATAGCAGTATCACCTACAACTTGTAATAGTATATCTCAAATAAGAACTTGTAATAATTGAGTTTTATCATGAAATTATACTAATCAAAATTGTTCTGAACAAAATAATACTATACAAAATCCAGTTGTAGTTTCTGCAACAAATATAACATCAACAAGTATAAATTGGAATTGGCAAATTGTACAAAATGCTACAAGATATGAATTTTCAACAAATAATTCAAATTGGGAAAATTTATGAAATGTATTAACAAAAATAGAAAGTACATGAATATCTTGTGGGACAAATTATATAAGATACATAAGAGCTTGTAATAATAATGTTTGTTCAAATAGTGTGAGTATGACTGCATCTAGTAGTTTATGTAATACTTATAATTGGGAATATTGAAATTATTGAGCTTGTAGTGTTTCTTTACCTATATTATGAAATTGGTCTTCTTGTTCTGTAAGTTGTTGATGATGAACAAGAACAAGAACTTGTAGTCCTGCAAATGGTATACAAACAAGAACATGAATATGTAGAAGAAATGATTGAGTAATAGTAGATAATAGTTATTGTTCTGGAAATCCTATAGTTTCTCAATCTTGTAATGTTGGTTGTAGTTGATACTTAACTAGTGAGGCTTGTAATACAAATGCTTGTGTACAACAAATAACATGTCCTGCTTGACAAAATTTTTCTTATTATAATTCTGCTTATACAGAAGCTCAACAATGATGAACACCTTGTACTGCTACAACTCCAGCTGGAGTTCATTCATCAACAGCTTGAGTTATAAGTGTAAATTGAAATCAAGCATCATCAAGTATTTTTTTATATTGTTGAAATGATTGACATTGGTATTTTTGAGCATACACTTTTACTAATAAAAATCCTTCATTAACATCATATACTTCTAATATTGGGGCTTGATCTTTTTCTACATATAGTACTTCTGCTGTTAATCATAGAATAAGTCAAGCTATCTCAAATGGAGTTACTATTTATTCCGGTTGGTCATCTTGTAAAGCATATTAAAAAAACTAAAAGTCATAAAAAATAATTATTTTTTATGACTTTTAATGGTAATATAAAAAATATATGAATAAAAAAATTGACATTATATTTTTTATATTGTATAATTAATCTAATATTTTATTTTATATTAATTTAATTATGAAAAAAATTGTTTCTTTAATAGTGTTTTTTACACTATTTATTAATATTAGTTTTGCTGAATATTTAGATGTTCTATATATTAAAAATAGTCCTTCTTTGGTAAGAGAGTTTCCAAAAATAAACTCAAATATAATATGAGAATTAAAAAGATGATATGTTGTAATAGATTATTGAGAAGTATCAAAACATTGGACAAAAGTAAAGTTAACTGATGGAAAAATATGATATATATTTAATTTTAATTTTGATAAAAATATAAAAAGTAAATATCAAGTTAATTGAAATTATTGAAATATAACAAGAGCTACTTTACTAAAAAATTTACCTTCAGAAAAAGCTCATTCTACTTTTTGAGAATTATTTAAAGATGATACTTTTGAAGTTCTTCATTTAAATTATTTAAATAACTCATGGATAAAAGTAAAAATAACTAGCTGAAAAAAGAATTGAAAAATTTGATATATAAATAAAGAATATGCTAAAACTTATTGTGATTACTCTTCTTTAAATAATATATTATTTAATACATTTGGTGAAAAAAATATACCTGATAGTACATATTGTTCTAAAATATTAAATTCATTAAATGGTACAAATAATACTAATGATGATGATTTTTTAGATAACCTATTTGATGAATTTAATAATGTACAAAATGAACCTATTAATACTAATGATGATAATTTTTTAGATAATCTATTTGGTGAATTTAATAATGTACA
>DIUG01000052.1:0-10710 GCA_002422305.1 Patescibacteria group bacterium UBA6164
ATAATTTATTTCAGTTGATAGTAACCTTTTTTTATAATTGAAGATTTAAAAATTTCTTTTTTATAAGATTTTATTTTTATAATTTTTATATCTAAATTATTTTCTTTTATATGTTTTTTTAAATTTTCTGAAAATCATATTTGATCATATCATAAACATATAATTTTGGGTAAATAAATATTTAGCCATTTTAATGGATTATTTTCATCTCATCATATTACTATATCTGATATATTTAATTCTTTTATATGTTTAATTCTTTCTTTTTTATCAAAATAAGGTTTTTTTCATTTAAATTTTTTTATATTATTATCTGTTGCTAATATTGTTATTAATTTATCTCAGTATTTTTTTGATTGATTTAAAAAATATTTATGTCATTCATGAACTAAATCAAAAGTTCAAAAAGTAAGCACATTATTTTTTGAACTTTTGATTTTTTCTATATCATTTTTTATTAAATTCTTTAATTGTTCTAATTTTTCTATTTTTTGATTTTCTCTAATTTTTTCTAAAATGACTATTTCTATTTTTTTCCCATAAATATCTTTATTAAAATCAAAAATATGAGATTCAAAAATATTTATATTTTTTCTAAAACTTCCAGCTCAATGATAGACTTTTTTTTCTACAATAATATTTATTTTATATACTCAATCTTCTATATCATCTCAAAAATATTCTATATTAGCAGTATTAAATCAAATAGTTCTTCATAATTGTTTTCATTTAATTACTTTTCATTTAATTATTTTTAACATATTTTATTTATTTCATTAACTAGGTTAAGTCATGATAATGCATATGTTTCACTAATTCTTACTTTTACTTGTTCTTCATTTTCACAAGTTAGAATAGCATTTATTATTGCAGTATTTCATCATTTTAGAGAAATATTCATAATTCATCTAGCTGATTCTCAAGCAACCATTTCATAATGAGTAGTTTCTCATCTTATAATTACTCAAAAACATATAACTAAATCTGGATTTAATTGATTTTTTACTTTTTTCAAAAATCAAGGTATTTCAAAAGCTCAAGGAACTAAAAATTTTTTAATATTTTTAAATCAATTTTTTATTAAAAATTTTTCATTTATATCTTCTAAATCCTTTGTAAAATCTCTGTTAAATTCTGATGTTATAAAAACTATTTTTAAATCTTTATCCAACTTTTTATAATCACTTTTTAATATTTTATATTTAGACATATTTATTTGTTATTAATAATTTTATTGATATATTTAGCAAATATATCAAATTCTAGATTTACTTTATCTCATATTTTTAAATCTCATATATTTGTTATTTCTTGAGTTAATGGAATAACTGAAACCGATAAATAATCATTTCAATCTTCTACAATAGTTAGACTAACTCAATTGATAGTTATACTTCATTTTTCTATTATAAGATTTTTATATTTTTCATCAAATTTTATATAAATATATTTTGATAAATCTAAGTTAGTAGATATTTTTTGTACTATTCAGGTTGTATCAATATGTCATGAAACGAAGTGTCAATCCATAGTATGAGATAATTTCAAGCTTCCTTCCACATTAAAATTATCTCATATTTTTTTATCTAAAAAATTTGTTTTTTTCATACTTTCTTGCATTACAAAAAAATTATATTTTTTATCATCTGATTCTATAATTGTCATACAAGCTCAATCATGAGCTATACTTATTCATTTTTTTAATTTTTTTCTAAAAATATTATCAACTGTAAATACTCAATTATTTATTTCTAATATTTTAGCTTTATTTTTTACTATTCCAGAAAACATATTTTATAAGTTATTAAATAAAAGTTACTTTAATATTTTTTACTTTTTTAAAACTTCTTTCGGGTATTTAATCCAAAAATCTTTTCTAAAATCATCAAATTTATTTTCTAAAATAGCTATTCTTGCTTTTTTTCATAAATTTATTAAAAAATATAAATTATGATAACTTAAAAGTTGCATTCATAGCATTTCTCATTCTTGTATTAAATGTCTCAAATATCATTTAGTATAATTTTTACAAACTTTACATTCACAAGTTTCGTCTATTGGTTCTTTACTTAATTTCCATTTCAAGTTGCTTATTTTAATATTTCAAACACTAGAAAAAGCTACTCAATGCCTTCATAATCTAGTTGGTAGTACACAATCAAACATATCTATTCATCTATATATTCATTCAATTAAATCTTCAGGAGTTCATACTCACATTAAATATCTAGGTTTATTTTCAGGTAAGTTATCTTTTAATATATCTAAAATTCTATACATGTCAATTTTAGATTCTCATACTGATAATCATCAAATAGCAATTCAAGGAGTATCAAGTTTTCATATAAAATTAGCGGATTCTTTTCTTAAATCTTCAAAAGTTACTCATTGAATAATAGGGAATAGTGCTTGTGGATAATTTCATTCTAGCTCTCTTTTTATATTATTTTCTTTCCATCTAGTTACACATCTTTCAGCCCATCTGTGAGTTCTTTCCATTGCAGATCTAGCATATTCTTTAGTTGATTGTCATGGTGCACATTCATCAAAAGCCATTATTATATCTGCTCAAATATTTGATTGAATATCCATAACATTTTCTGCATCAAAATAATGTTTAGATCAATCTATAAAACTTTTAAAATGTACTCATTGTTCAGTTATTTTTACTAAACTTTCTGAATTTTTGAATCAATTATTTCAAGTTTGTCAAAGTGAAAAAACTTGAAATCAACCAGAATCAGTTAGAATTGGTTTTTTATAATTCATAAATTTATGGGCTCATCAAAAATGTTTTACTATATTATCTCAAGGTTTTAGATATAAATGATAAGTATTATTTAATATAATTTCTGCTCACATTTCATCAAGTTCTTCATTATGTATTCATTTTACACTAGATTTAGTTCATACAGGCATAAAAATAGGTGTTTTAAAACTACCATGTGCAGTGAAAAATTCTCATGCTCTCGCATATCAATCCTTATTTTCTAATTTAAAATTAAACATTTTTTTAGTTAGTTTTAAAAATTATTTTAATTATAATAACTAAATTAACTAAAAATCAAACTATTTTTTAAATATAATTTTAATCTAACTAAAAGTGGTCGGATTTGAAACGGGACGATAGATTAATAATTTATTTTTGACAAAGCATAAAATAAATATATATATAAAGTATATTATTTTATATATTTATTTCTATTATTATGATAAAAAAAAGTAATTTTTGACAATTTACAGGATTATATGAGTTAAGTAAAACATTGAGGTTTGAACTTAAACCAGTTTGAGAGACTTTAAATATTTTAGAAAAAGATTGAGTTAGTCAAAAAGATAAAGAAGTAGAAGAAAATTATAATAAAATAAAAGTCTTTTTTGACTCTTTGCATAGAGAATTTGTAAAACAATCTTTAGAAAATTGATATTTAGAATTATTAGAAAATTTTTATAATTCTTACATTGAATTAAATAAAAATATAGAAAATAAAAAAAATAAATCTTTACAAAAATTATTTGAAAAATCATCAAAAGAATTAAAAAAAGAACTTGTTAGTTTTTTTGAATGAAAATGAAATGATTGGAAACAAAAATATAGTTTTTTGAAAAAATGATGAATTGATGTATTAAATGAGAAAGAGGTTTTAGATTTGATGTGAGAATTTTATCCAAAAGAAAAAGAATTATTTAAAAAGTTTGATAAATTTTTTACTTATTTTTCAAATTTCAAAGAATCAAGAAAAAACTTTTATGCAGATGATTGAAGAGCTTGAGCTATAGCAACAAGAGTAATTGATGAAAATTTAATTACTTTCATAAAAAATATAGAAGATTTTAAAAAGTTTAAAAATAATTTTTCAGATTTTATAGAAAATGGATTTTCAGATTGAAAAATAAAAATTAATTGATTTACATTAGAAGAAAAACAAGTTTTTGATTTAGATTTTTACAATAATTGTTTACTTCAAGATTGAATAGATAATTATAATAAAATTTTATGATGATTTTCAGAAGAAAATTGAAATAAAATTCAATGAATAAATGAAAAAATAAATTTATTTAAACAAAACCAAAATAAAACAAATTCTAAAGATGTTAAATTTCCTAGATTTAAACTTCTATATAAACAAATACTTTCAGAAAAAGAAAAATTGATTTTCGTTGATGAAATAGAAAATGATGAGAAATTAATAAATTTTATAAAAGAAAGTAAAAATAATAATTTAATAAAAGTTGAAAAAGCAATTGAAATTACAGAAAACTTTATAAAAAATAATGAAACTTTTGAACTTGATAAAATATATTTATCAAAAATTTCAATAAATACAATTTCAAATAAATTCTTTTCAAGTTGGGATTATATTTTGAAAGAAGGTTTTGATAAGTGAGAAATAAAAGAGTTTATTAGCTTTGAAGATTTAAAAAATGCTTTTGGGAAGATAAAATATGAAAATTTAGAAGATATTTTTAAAAGTAATTATATAACAGATTATATAGCTATAAATTGAGAAGATCTTTATAAGAATTTTTTAAATATATTTTTATATGAATTTAAGCAAAATATTAACGAAATAAATTTCTATAATTCAGAATTAGAAAAATTATTTTTAGAAAAATTTGAAAAAACTGAAACTCAAGTTCAGATAATAAAAAATTATTTTGATAGTGTATTATCATTATACAAAATGACTAAATATTTTGCTTTAGAGAAAGGGAAAAAGAAAATTGAAGATTTAGAAACTGACAATAATTTTTATAATGATTTTTTTGTTTATTATGAAGATTTTGAAATTTGGAAAGATTATAATTTAGTAAGAAATTTTATCACAAAAAAACAAGTTAAAACAGATAAATTTAAACTAAATTTTGAAAATTCTCAATTCTTGACTGGTTGGGATAAGGATAAAGAAAAAGAAAGACTTTGAATAATTCTAAAAAAAGATGAAAAATATTATTTATGAATTTTAAAAAATAATAAGATTTTTAATAGTTATAATTATGAAAGTTGAGATTTTTATGAAAAGATGAGTTATAAGCAATTAAATAATGTTTATAGACAATTGCCAAGATTTGCTTTTTCTAAAGCTAAAAGAGAAGTATATTGAATTACACCTGAATTAGAACAAATAAAAGAGGAATTTGATATTTTTCAAAAAAATAAAGAAAAATGAGAAAAATTTGATATAGAAAAATTAAAAAAGTTGATTAATTGTTATAAAAAATGATTTATAAAAACTTATGAAAATGAGTTTGATTTAGAAAAAATCAAAAATACTGATTATCTAGATTTAGCTACTTTTTATGATGAAATAGAACAAAAAACTTATAAAATAGATTTTAATAAAATTTCAGAAAATTTTATTAATGCAAAAGTTAATTCTTGAGAACTATATTTATTTCAAATTTATAACAAAGATTTTTCAGAAACAAAAAAGGCTTGAAGTAAAGAAAATATTCATACAAAATACTTTAAATTACTTTTTGATGAAAAAAATCTAGAAAAATTAGTTATAAAACTTAGTTGATGAGCAGAAATGTTTTTTAGAGAAAAAACTGAAAAACTAAAAACAAAATTAGATAAATCTTGAAAAGAAGTTTTAGAACATAGAAGGTATTCAAAAGATAAAATAATGCTTCATTTATCAATAACTTTGAATGCGAATAAATGAGATAGTTTTTGATTTAATAAAATGGTAAATGAATATTTAAATAAAAATGAAGACATTAAAATTATTTGAATAGATAGGGGAGAAAAGCATTTAGCTTATTATTCAGTAATAGATAAAAATTGAAAAATAGAAGAAATAGACACTTTAAATATTATAAAATCTAGTGATTGAAAAATAACTAATTATTTAGAAAAACTTGAAAAAATAGAATCTTCAAGAAAAGATTCAAGAGTGTCTTGGTGAGAAATAGAAAATATTAAAGAATTAAAAAATGGTTATATTTCACAAGTAGTTAATAAACTTGCTGAACTTATTATAAAATATAATGCAATTATTGTTTTTGAAGATTTAAATATTTGATTTAAAAGATGAAGGCAAAAAATAGAAAAACAAATATATCAAAAACTAGAACTTGCTTTGGCTAAAAAATTAAATTATTTAACACAGAAAGACAAAAATGATAATGAAGTTTTATGAAATTTAAAAGCATTACAACTTGTTCCAAAAGTAAACGATTATCAAGATATAGCAAATTATAAACAATCTGGAATAATGTTTTATACAAGAGCAAACTATACTTCTACTACTTGTCCTTGCTGTTGATTTAGAAAAAATATTTATATTTCAAATTCTGATACAAAAGAAAAACAAAAGAAAGATTTTGAAAAAATAGATATAAAATTTGATGGAGAAAAATTTATTTTTTCTTATGAAATAATTCAAGATAAAAAAGCTAAACAAAAATCAAATAAAACTAATTTTTCAGTAAATAGTAATTTTTCAAGATTTAAATATAATTCTAAAAAAATGTTAGTTGAAGAAGTAAATCTAAATTTAGAGTTACAAAATTTATTTAAAGATATAGATTTAAAATGAGATATAAATAAACAAATTTTAGAAAAAGATAGTTACTTTTATAAAAGTTTAACTTATTATTTTAATTTAATTCTACAATTAAGAAATTCAGATTCAAAAAATGATATTGATTATATAACTTGTCCAAGTTGTAATTATCATAGTAAAGATTGATTTCAAGGTTTAGAATATAATGCTGATGCAAATTGAGCTTATAATATTGCTAGAAAATGAATTATTATGCTTGATAGAATTGAGAAAAATTTTGAAAAGCCAGATTTATATGTAAGTGATATTGATTGGGATAATTTCACTCAAAAATAATTTATTTTTTGACAAAATACAAAAATAATCATATAATTATATAAATATTATCTAATAATTATTAAATTATGCAATTTACAACAACAACGGAAATAGCAAGAAAAGGAAGTAAAATATTTAAAAATTATACTTATGCAACTGTTTTAAATAATAATATAGATATTTGAATGCTTATCTGAACGGATTTATATAAATTAATGATGGAAAAATGAATTATTGATGATTTAGTTGAAGATTTAGAAATGAATAAAAATAAAGAAAAATTACAAGAAAAATATAAAAATTCTGCTAATAGCTGATTATCTAACTTAGTAATTTAAAAAATATGTATAATTTTGTATTTACGAAAAATGGAGAAAAACAATTTTTAAAATTGGATAATCAAGATAAAGAAAGAATTTTGAGTAAATTAAAATACTTTAAGAATAATTTGGATTATAATAATAATCTTAGAATACTAAATGATATGAAACCTGCAACACATAGATTAAGGATTTGAAATATAAGAATTATATTAGAAAAAATAAATGATTGTAATTTTCATATCCTAGATATTTGATATAGATGAGATATTTATAAATAATTTCCCAAAAATAAAAAAATATGCTAAAATAATTTTAGCATATTTTTTTATACTCAAAAATTATGGAAAACTATATAAAACTCTCAACTCTAAATGATTTCATTTTTTGCCCAAAATCAATTTATTATCATAATTTATATGATAAATATGAAAAAAAATTATATCAAGAGGAAGCTCAAATTGCTTGAACTATTGCTCATGAAAGTGTAGATAATAAAACTTATTCTACAAGAAAGCATATTTTACAAAGTTTAAGTATTTATAACGAAAAGTATAAAATAGCTTGAAAAATAGATATGTTTTATAAAAGTGATTGAAAACTAGTTGAACGAAAAAACAAAATAGAGAAAATTTATTTATGATATAAATATCAAATTTGGGGACAAATGTTTTGTTTAGAAGAAATGTGATATGAAGTTAGAAGTATGTATTTTCATAGTATGAAAGATAATAAAAATTATAGGATTTATAAGCCAAATAGTAATGAGTTATTAAAATTTGAAGCATTTTTAGAGAAGTATAGGAAATTTGATTTATTACAAAAAAAATGGAATCAAAACACACAAAAATGTATTAAATGTATTTATAGAGATCTTTGTGATTATTATATTTGAGAAGTTTATCCTCAATTAAATTTATTTGAATAAAAAATCCCCCTGACTCCGTTATACTCCGTCTTTTCCCCTTATTAAGAGCAATACCATTAAGTTAAGAAATTATGTACTATGGTTTTAATCCCTCCCCCTTGCGGGTACTCCCTTTGAAAAAGGGAGATTAAAAAGGATTTATATTACTAATCATATTATTTCTCCCTTTTCCAAAGGGAGTACTCGAGGTACGAGAGGGAGGGGTTAGAAAATATATACCTCTATTTCCCTTAACTTAATGGCATTACATTAAGAGGAGCTTAATTATATTTTCTAATTTATATTTATGTTACAATTTCCTGATTTTGATGAAAAGCAAGTTTTATTTATAGAAAGTTTTGATACAAAAAATATTAACTTTGACAATGAAAATTTAGTTATAAAAGAAAATTGAGTTATAAAAAATAAAGTTTCTTTATATAAGATTTTTGCTATATTTTTAGTATGAGAAATAACTATTACAAGTGTATTAATTAGGAAATTTCAAGATTTTTGAATTATTTTAATTATGATGAAAAAGAATTTTTTACCATATTTAGTGATATGATGAGAAACAGAGGGGAATTTTATACTTAGAAAAAAACAATATGAAAAAACAGATGAAGAAATGTTTGAAATAGCTAAAAGTATTATAATTTTAAAAAGTAAAAATCAGCTTACATTACTTAAAAATATAAGAGAAAAAGAAGAAAATCTAAAAAGTGAAATCAAACAAGTTGAAAATATTTTAGAAAAAATACAAAGTTCAGATAATCCAGAAAGTTTACTTTGATTTGAAGGAAATGTAGCAAAAATATTTTTTGGTAGTTATTTTAAAAAAATAGGTTGGTACAAAAGATCACCGAGAACAAAAATAGATATACAAAATTTACTTTTGGATATGTGATATACATATTTATTTCATTTTATAGAAGGACTTTTGAGATTATATGGATTTGATAATTATTATTGAGTTTATCATAGAACTTGGTATCAAAGAAAATCATTAGCACTTGATTTAATGGAACCTTTTAGATGTATTATAGATAAAGCATTATTAAAAGCTTATAATTTATGACAAATAGATAAAAAAGATTTTAAATTTCAAAACTGACAATATATTTTAGAATGGCAAAATGGTAAAAAATATAATTCAATATTCTTAAAAGCTATTCTTGAATATAAAAAAGAAATGTTTTATTTTACAAAAGAATATTACAAATATTTTATGAAATGAAGAGAAAAATTTCCAGAATTTTATATTTAACCTTTATTTTATGCTAATTATAACTTACGATATCCATGATGATAAATTAAGATCTAAATTTTCTAGAACCATTAAAAAATATGGTCGTAGAATTCAATATAGTGTTTTTGAGATAAAAAATAGTCAAAGAATTTTATCTATATTAAAAAGAGAAATAGAAGAAAAATTCAAACCAAAATTTACTTGAGCAGATAGTATTTTAATAATTCCTATTACAAAAGTTGATAGGGAAAAGGTTATTAGATATGGTCAACCTGCAATGGAAGAAGAAGAATTGCTATTTTTATAATTTTTTTTGCTTTTTTGTAATTTTTTTATATTATGTTTTTATAAAGTGAATAGCTCATTAAAATCATCTGAACTTTTATAAAGTAAAAACTTTGTAAAAGTGGAAGTTATGTTGCGGACTTTTGCCATGAAAAATAGTATTCTTAGGTAAAATTGTAAACCTAAGTCTTAATAAAAATGTAAAACCTTATATAAGCCAATAGTCGTATTTTTGAAATAGTAAAATATTTGTATCTAATGGCTTATATAACGGAAAATTGCCTTTTAAAGCCCATAATAAATTTCTACTTTTGTAGATTATCGACCACATAATGGCAAGAAACAGTTTTAAAGCCCATAATAAATTTCTACTTTTGTAGATTTATTGGAGATATAAAAAAAGCTAGAATTTTAAAGCCCATAATAAATTTCTACTTTTGTAGATATGAAATTTAAAGATAACATAAAATATTTTAAAGCCCATAATAAATTTCTACTTTTGTAGATTAAGCGATTTAATACTTTCATTTATATTTTAAAGCCCATAATAAATTTCTACTTTTGTAGATTTAGCCGAACTTCTAGAGATAGAAGAATTTTAAAGCCCATAATAAATTTCTACTTTTGTAGATAAATTGATTTGAAATTATAGGATGAATTTTAAAGCCCATAATAAATTTCTACTTTTGTAGATTTATGTTCTACCAATCAATCTCTAAGTTTTAAAGCCCATAATAAATTTCTACTTTTGTAGATAAGTTTTCAATCAACTACTGTTGAAGTTTTTAAAGCCCATAATAAATTTCTACTTTTGTAGATATAACTTCAACTAGAAATGTATCATCTTTTAAAGCCCATAATAAATTTCTACTTTTGTAGATAAGAGTGATATGATGAGAAAAATAGATTTTAAAGCCCATAATAAATTTCTACTTTTGTAGATTACTCATTCCATTTCTCAACTTTTACATTTTAAAGCCCATAATAAATTTCTACTTTTGTAGATAAGCACTTTCACAAAGTTCTTCTAAATTTTTAAAGCCCATAATAAATTTCTACTTTTGTAGATTTTTAGTTTTTGTAATATCTGTTTTATTTTTTAAAGCCCATAATAAATTT
>DIUG01000052.1:10745-17859 GCA_002422305.1 Patescibacteria group bacterium UBA6164
ATAAATTTCTACTTTTGTAGATATACAGATGAAGATGAACTTCAAAGATTTTAAAGCCCATAATAAATTTCTACTTTTGTAGATTAATATAATTTTTTGATCTAAGTTTGTTTTTAAAGCCCATAATAAATTTCTACTTTTGTAGATGTAGTTCCGTCTTCTGGTTTGAAAAATTTTAAAGCCCATAATAAATTTCTACTTTTGTAGATGTATAGTAGATGTAACAGAATTTTGATTTTAAAGCCCATAATAAATTTCTACTTTTGTAGATTCGTGTGACATGTTAATGTTTACATTTTTTAAAGCCCATAATAAATTTCTACTTTTGTAGATATTGTGATTTTAATTCTTCTTTTCATTTTTTAAAGCCCATAATAAATTTCTACTTTTGTAGATAGGCTTCTAAATTATCTTTATATCTATTTTAAAGCCCATAATAAATTTCTACTTTTGTAGATATCATACTAATCTATGTATAGAATGAGTTTTAAAGCCCATAATAAATTTCTACTTTTGTAGATTTAGATAATATTTTTAATTTAAACATTTTAAAGCCCATAATAAATTTCTACTTTTGTAGATCTAAAGGTTTTATTCTTTAATATCCTACTTTTTAACCTTTTTAGGTGGTCGGATTTGAGCGGGACGATAGATGCAAGTTTTTTGTTGTAGTTTCTATTGTTTTTGTTGTATTTTTATTTTTAATATAAAAATATAACGGTTTTCTTGCATAAACTGAATAGTACTATTTTCTAGGGGCTTCATAATTTAAAAACTTGAATTTCCTAAAAAATATATATAATATCAATATATTATATTGATAAATTAAAAATTATGAAAACAATGATGACAATAAGTATAGAAAAAGAACTAAAAGAATCTTTTATAAATTTAGCAAAGGAACTTTGAACTAATCCTACAAATCTTATAAATATGTTTATGAAAAGTTCAATAAATTCTAGAACTATATCTTTTAACAGACAACCTATTTCAAACTTAGAAATAGAACCTTTAGATACTCAAGATTGGTGAGAAGATTTTAATAAAAAAAGTTATGAATTAACGACAAAAATGTCAGATTTACTAAAAACTAGAAAAAATGAATATAATAATAACTAAAAGATTTGAAGATAAATATCTTAAATATTTATTGAAAAATTTTTCAAAAGAAGTTTTTATAAAAATGTTAAAAGAAAAAAATCATACTTTTATATCTCTTCATCAACCGTATTTTAAAATAAAAAATACTATAAATTCTATAAGTATTAGATGAATATTATTAATTTTGGAAGAAGATAATATTGTTCCATTAATGATTTTTCTAAAAAAGGATAAAAAGTATTGAGAAAATATAAATTGGAAAGAATACAAAGATATTATATTAGAAGAACAAGAATTAAGTTTTGAAGATATAAAAAATGGAAATTATAAAGAATATTAAGAACTAAAAATATTTATAAAGAATGAGAATTAGAAGAATCGCTTAGCTTCATTAAATTCGGAATTTCCGAATTTAATGAAAGATTGGATAGATAAACTAGATTATTTTTTAATTTGAGCAAATAAGAAGATTTTAAAAGATTTATGAAAAGTAAGTCATAAAGAAGCTTTAGAAAAAGCAAAAAATGAATATGATAATTATAGAAAATTAGAAGATAAAAAATATATTTCTGATTTTGATTTGGAAATAAAGAAGATAAAAAGTATAAAGAAATAGTATATAGTATTACTTATTTTGATAAAAGTTGAAATGTTGTTTTGGTGGAGAGTATACCAAGTGTAGGTTATTTTATTTTTTAAATAATTTCTTATGGAAAATAATTTGCAAAATCAAAACTTCTTAATATATATAAATTCTGATTGAAAAACTAAAATTAAAGTAAATATTGAAGATGAAACTATTTGGCTAAATCAAGAACAAATAGCTATTCTTTATGGTAAATCAAAAAAAACTATAAATGAACATATAATCAATATTTATGAAGAAAAAGAACAGATAATAGAGTTATCTTTAAAGAAATCCGGAATTTCCGGATTTCAACAAAAACCTACAAATTACTATAATCTTGATATGATTATTTCAGTTTGATATAGAGTAAAATCTCCAGAATGAACACAATTTAGAAAATGGGCAACTGAAAGACTAAAAGAATATATAGTGAAAGGTTTTACAATGGATGATGAAAGATTAAAACAATGATGATGAAAATCTAGATATTTTGATGAACTATTGCAAAGAATTCGTGATATTAGAAGTAGCGAAAGAAATTTTTATCAAAAAGTTACTGATATTTATGCTACAAGTATAGATTATAAAAAAGATGATAAACTTACACAAAACTTTTTTGCAAGTGTTCAAAATAAAATGCATTTTGCTATACATTGAAAAACAGCATCAGAATTGATTAATGAAAGAGTAGATTCTAAAAAACAATTTTTAGGACTTACAAATTTTAAATGAGATTATATAACTACAAAAGATATTTGAATTGCTAAAAATTACTTATCAGAAGAAGAATTAAAACAATTAAATTTAATTGTTTCTATGTATTTGGATTTTGCTGAATTACAAGCTACAAATGGGGTTTTGATGAAAATGAAAGATTGGATAGACAAACTAGATTATTTTTTAATTTGAGCAAATAAGAATATTTTAAAAGATTTATGAAAAGTAAGTCATAAAGAAGCTTTAGAAAAAGCAAAAAATGAATATGATAATTATAGAAAATTAGAAGATAAAAAATATATTTCTGATTTTGATTTGGAAGTAAAGAAGATAAAAAGTATAGATAATTAATTTAATTATCTATACTTTTTATCTTTATGGTTAGATTTTTTATTTTTTTTCTCGTAATTCTTTACTATTTTTAATTACAAAAAAAATCATCAATTTTTTCTATAAATTCTTTAAATGATTTACTTTTACTTTTTGCTTGTTCTATATCAATATATTTTCAAAATTCTCTTCAAATATATTCTTGAGATGTTCATATTTTTGTATTTTTTAAAATTATATTTTTTAATAATTCTTTTGTATCATCTATATTTTCTATATCTGTTTTATAAAAATTATCTAATTCTATTTTATTAATTTCGGGATAATTTTCAATAAATTCTTCTCATAAACCTGCTAAAAACCAGGTTTCAATTTCTTTTATTGCAAATATTATTTCACTTTTTCATTTAAATGAATTACAATATGTTGAAATTAATTCATCTACTAAATCTAATTTTTCATTAGAATTAATTTTATCTTTATCGGTTAAGCAAAAATATATAAATTCATATTCAGATATATTTGGGAAGTTATATTTACTTGAAATAATTTGTTTATTTATATAGATATATGTTTTTGCTGAAGAAAATGTATTATCTCATCATTTATGTTTTTCTGCTCATATTATAGGATGAGCAAAAATTATAAAATGTTCATTTACTTGGTAAACAATTCAGGATTTTATATTTTCATCTTTTACTTTATAAATTTTTTTTATAAATTCTTGAAAAAAGGATATTTCACTATTTCATTCTCCTATAAAAACAATTATTTTTTTACTCATTTTTAAAAAGTTATTGGAAATAATGAATCTATGTATCAATTTATATATAATTCTGATTTTTTGCTTTCTTTAAATACTTCTTTTTCATTTTTATTTAAAGAATTTAAAATATTTTCATAAGATAAAATATTTGATTTTACTTTTATCTTTTCGCCAAAGCTTCAAATATCTTTTAGTAAATACACTTCATTATTTTCAAAACTATCAATAAATAAAGGAGAGTGAGAAGTTATAAATAATTGTATATCTTTTGATATAATTTTTAATAAATCACTAAATTTTGAAATTAAAGATGGATGAATTATTCAATCTAATTCATCAAATATCATAATTGAAGGTCTGATGTAATATACTTCAGTATAATTAAGTTCAAGCCAATTTTTTATTGCTACAAAATATAAAATAACAGCACTTCAAGCAGATATATATCATAGCTCATTTGGTCAATGAGGAGTATCTATAAATATATCTCATCTAAATCATTTTGCTCAAGTTGTATTTATTTCAACTTTTTTTATAATTCATTGAGTAAAAAATTTTAAATCGTCATTAAATTTCTTAAACACTTTTTCATTTGCTTGAATATCTCAAAGTATATTTATAAATCCTGCCTCTGTAAATTTTTGTCTTCAAAAAATTTTTTCTTTTTTGTTAATTCTATTTACTATATCTTTATATTTATCTAAGTCATAAGTTTTAGTTATAAAAGAATATATTTCTGATAAACAAGCAGAAAATGAAGTAGAATTATCCATATTTATAATAGATTTTTCTGTGATTCTTTTAAATTTATCAAAATATTCATATCATCAATCACTTCTTAATATGCTATTGTTTTCTTCTGTGAAGATCTTTTTGTATACATCTTTTAAATTCCTTAATTTAAATAAATTTTTTCACTTAGAAATTTCAGTTATATTCATAAAATCTCAATCTTTCTTTATATATTCCCCTCATAAATAATCAAGAGAAAATTCATAAGAAGAATTAGTTTTTTTTGATATTTTATTTCTAAAAGTAAATTCTTTTGGTTCTGAATATGTAATTATTTTTTCATCTAAAGTTCAAGATTTAGTTTGAAAAATTATATCTATATCTCCTATTGTAGTTTCTATAAAAGTCTTATCTAGTCATGGTCAAAAAGTAGTAATATTTTCTCAAAAATGATCTTTAGCTTTATCATTTGTACTCAAACAATTAGCTAAAAGCTGAGTTAAATTTGTTTTTCAAGATGAATTTTTTCAAGTTAAGATATTTATATTTCAAAAATCAATATCTATTTCTTTCAGATTTCTGAAATTTGAAACTTTTAAATGTTTTATTTTCATATGTAAATAATTATATATTAATATTTAAAACATTAGTATTATATATCATAATCTTTAAAATAGCAAATATTTTTTGATTTAAATAACTATATATAATTATTTATTTGATTTTTTAAAATGTATTTATATAATCATTTTATATTACTTATTTAAAAAAATATTTTGCAAATCTTATACACAAAAAAAAGATACTAAAACAATTTTTTTAACCAGTTACTTTATAAGCAGGACTTCTATAAAAATATTTATAAAAAATGAGAATTAGAAGAATTGCTTAGTTTAAGGAAATTCGGAAATTCCGAATTTATTGAAAGATTGGATAGATAAACTAGATTATTTTTTAATTTGAGCAAATAAGAAGATTTTAAAAGATTTATGAAAAGTAAGTCATAAAGAAGCTTTAGAAAAAGCAAAAAATGAATATTCTAATTATAGAAAATTAGAAGATAAAAAATATATTTCTGATTTTGATTTGGAAATAAAGAAGATAAAAAGTATAAAGAAATAGTTCATGTTAGTACTTATTTTTATAAAAGTTGAAGTGTTGTTTTGGTGGAGAGTATAGTGAGTGTGGATTAAATTTATTTTTTAATAATGGTTTTATGGAGAAAATGGAAAATTTGTTTGAGGTTAGGAAAACAGTGAGGTTTGAGTTGAAGCCAAGTCAAAAAACTTTAGAATGATTAAACAGAGAGAAAATTTTTGAAAGTCCTCAAAATATCTTTTTTAAAAATAAGAAACAAGAAAAATGAGATAATTACTCTAAAAAAATATTTGAAAATGAATTAAAAGATTTTTTAGAAAAAACATGAAATTATTTTAATTTAGTAGAAAATATTTTTATTGTTTTTGAAAACAAAACATATTCTTTATGAGAAATATTTATAAAAAGAGATTTGCTTGAAATTTTAGATAAAAATTGGTATAAAAATTTAAAGCCAAAACCAAGACAAATATCATCTTTTTTAGAATTATCAAATATTTCTAATTTTTGGAAAAATTTCCATAATTATAAAGATTTATTAAGATATGAATTTAAAAAAGAATATAATGAATTACTAGAATTAGAAACAATAAATACAGTATATTCTAAAAATGAAATAAAAAGAAGATTAAAAAAACTTTGTTTAGTTTTAATCAGAACTAGTAATCTTTTGAATAATTTTATTTATAACAATGAGAATTTTAGTAAAAAATTTAAAAATAATTTTATAGAATTAGAAAGTTATAAATATTACATAAATGAAGTAAAAGATTATTATTGATATACAGAAAATGAATCAAGTTGAACTTTAGTAAGAAAATTTTGATTTAATGCAAAATCGTTAAGAAGAAGAATCCCAGAAGAAATTAAAGTAAAATTAGAAGAAAAAAACAAAAATTATGAAAACTCATCAAAAGAAAGAGATCAATTACAAAAACAATATAATGATTTAGTAAACGGGAATGAGGAAGAAAATATAAAGTGAAAAAAGGAAATTTATAAAGATAAGTATAAAGTATTTGTAAATTTACTAAATCCTGAAATATATAATTCTAATTTTTTAGATGAAAAAAATGAAGATACCAAAAAAGAAATAAGAAAGCAAATTCATACAAAATTTCAAGACAAAGATAAATGAAGATATTACAAAGAACAATTTGATAATTTATATAAAATAGTAGACAAAGAAAATATTAAAAATATACTTGTTTGTTATTTAGAAAATATATTAAAAATAAAAGATTTATCAGAAATTCAAAATCAAGAAGCATTAAGAATTTTATGAAATAAGTTATTGAATTTAATTATAAAAAATGATGATGAAGTTAAAGAATTAGATAAAAAAATAACCCCTTATAAAAGAGATTGTTGAAATTTAAAAGTAGAAATTAGAAATCTTGAAAAAGAAAAAGATAATTTAGAAGCATTAACTCATTATTGAAAATTATTAAAAAGAAAAATAGAATGAGAAGAATTTTATTATTTAGTTTTAACTCCTATTGATAATAAAAATAAGTTTCAATTTATAGATTTAGAACATCAAGAAAATTGAGAATTTGAAATATTATCTTATTCATCATTACAATTTTGAGCTTTGGAAAAGCTTTGTTTAGCTCAAGATTGAACTATGTGATTATTTTGGAATAAAGAGGCACAAATAAATGAAAGTGATATAAAAGTTCCTAAATATATGAAAGATATTTGGTTAAAATATAAGAAAAATTGGTAATTACCTAAAATCT
>DIUG01000075.1 GCA_002422305.1 Patescibacteria group bacterium UBA6164
ACTTTTAAAAAATACTAAAGCATGGCTAATTGTATTAGATAGTTGATTTAAATGATGATACATAGCAAAATGGATTTATATAGTTTGTAAAAGACATTTTTTAGTAAGAATATGATATGACCAATATTTCTATAATCAAGATAGAGAGTGTCATAAGATAAAGGATAAATTTTATATTTCTTTTGACTGACTAAAATTATTTTTAGAAATGGCTTTATTTACAGATTTTAGTTTTTTAAAGTCTATTCGTTTCTCTGTTTCCTTGAAGTCTTGTTTCTCTCTTAATAATCTAGTTTTATTAATCTAAATTTTAAAAAGTTTCTTGAAAGCAAGTTATAGACCTGGATGACAAGCGGAAAACGATGACCATTGAGCAGAAGGTCTGAGTCATCAATAATATCGTGGTCGAACTCCAAATAGACAACAAAAAAAGGCTTTACATTAAGGAAAACCCTTTCTTTAAAGCCCTTCAAAAGGTCAATTATCATAAATGGTGGGGCAACCGTGTCGCCCGTCGAACAGAATTGTATAAATATATGATAAATAATCAGGCTGAAGTTTTGAAAATATGTGAGTCTTTAAGGAAAGTTATGCATGATTAATTTTGTAAATTTTTAGACAAAAAAATAGCCTGACTTTTTAGTCAGACTATTTCAAAACTTTTATTTTGCTTCATTATGATTTCAATTAAATTTTTCAATTTGAAAAAATTTATTATCTTCATTCAATTCTAATATTATACTATCCTTTAAAGTTTCATATCAAATTGTATTAATTTTATCTTTTAATATAGAAACTATATATTGTCATCAAATATTATTAGATAAATTAAAAATTTTGCTTAATGATACAGGATTAGTATCTTCAACACTATCATGAATAATAAATTTACAACTTGTACTTCATATTTCATTTAAATATGAAATATAAGCAAAATCAAACAATCATATATATGCTTTTTTTTCTCATCCACCAACATTATAATCTATATTTCAAAGAACTACATCTTTATAATCATCAGTAAAAGATATATAATAATCTCCTCAGTATACATCATTAGAATATTTTTTAAAATATTTATTAAATACAAATAGATTCTCTTCAAAATCTTTATAATATAATTTTATTTTTTCGTCTATTTGAGATATATTATTTTTTACTTCTTCTTTTTCTTTTTCAAGAGATTCAATCAAATCTAATAACTTTTTTTCCTCTCATTTTAATCATGCTTTTATAGTTAACTCATTTTGTATTTTATATAAATTACTAAATTTATCTTTATCTGATATTAAATTAAGAATTTCACTTTCTTCTTTTTCTAAAGTTTTTATTTCTTTTCAGACTTTTTCTAATTCTGTATTTATTTCATTAACTTTATGTGTAATAAATGTAATTTTATTATCTACCATTTTATTATGAAATAAAATGGTTTCTTCAAGAGTTTTATTTAGTTTTCAAATATAAACACTAGCATTATTATAAATTTCTGATATAAAATCAGTATCAATATTAGATTTTTGATTTGAAAGAAGATTTAAACTATCCTTATTTAATGATAATTTCAAATTTAAATTTCATTTTTTAGTTCTAAGACCATATAATTTTTCTTGTATATTAGATAACTTATCTAACGAATAATCTCATGCTCAGATTAAATCTAACTTTTGAATTTTTGTATTTAATTCTAAAATATCTACATCTAATAATTTTATTCTTTGTTTAATTGAGTTTTTATTGTTTCAATCTTTAATATTTGTAAGTTTTTCAGATACTTTTTTCTTTTGTTTTTCTAAAAAATACTTATCAAAAATTAGATCAGGATTCTTAAAGTTAAATAATTGAAAATAGAATAACATATAATCATCTTTTGATTTTGAATGATGTAATGTCTTAATCATGTGCTTCATTCTTAAGATATCTTTTCTAATAAATTTAGTAATCATATCTCTGAAAGATGGTTTATCATTGTTTATTCAAAAAATAATACGGTTTAATTCTTTATTATAGGAAGTTATATCAGAAAATTTTTCATTATTTATTGTTAAATTTATAATAGTAGAAAATCCTCTATTTAAAACAAACTCATTATTATTTATACTAAAAGTTAATTGAAAATAAACTTCATTGTCTTTTAAAAAATTATAAACTAATGTATTTCAATTTTCTTTAAATTCAGAATCTTTGTAAAAGTCTTCTCAGTTACTTCAAAAACAATAATCAATTGCTCTTAATAAAGTTGTTTTTCAAACACTATTTCAAGAGCTAGTAATTAAGTTTAATCATTCTTTAAAAGTTATATTTCTAATAACCTTTCAGTTTACAATAATATTTAAACTTTTTAAAAACATATTTTTATCTTGTTATCAGAATAATCATTCTCAATTAATCATAATATAAATAACCAGTCAAGGATATAGATAAAATACTCTAAATTTATCTTATCAGCTTTATTTATATCAATAAAAATAGAATGTAATAATTCAGCTGATATTTTATTTCAAATTTTCTTATTACTTTTAATTAAATTTATCAATTTTCATCATAGAACATAAATTGATAAATCGGGATTTATTGAATTGTCAATTAGCATATTTATATATTATTAGGATTCTCTAATATTTTACATTCTGTGAATGCTTTACATAGTATAACAATTATAGAAATTTCTAAATCTTCTTGAGATATTGTATTATTCTTATTAAGAATATTATATTTTGAAAATATTAAATTTTTAACCCCATCTATTATTAAATCAGAATTACTATCTTTTTTAATAAAATCAATATTACTTATTCAAGTTTTATTTAAATCATATAATACATCTATATACATTCTACGAATTTTTCTAAGAAGTGTATTTTTTCTTCAAGGAGTATTTTCATCCATTCAATTTAAATATGTTTCTACTGGTGTAAGATATGTACCATATTCTTCAAGAATAACTTTATATTTCTTTACATTATTATATTCTATTTTATTCTCAATTTCGAATGGAATATTATACTCTATTAAATTTCAGCTTACATCATAACTAAGAATTACATTGGAAATATCATTAAAAACTATTCATAACATACTAGGCAATTGTTCAACTTTTTCTTCAGGGAGAATTACATTACAATTTTCTAAATAATTAGTTCAAGCATTTCTATTTCAATTTCATTTATTATCTTGACTCATTTTTTTTAAAATAATAAATTAAATTATTTTCATTCTTTATAATCTCTTCAAGCATTTCTATTTCAATTTCATTTATTATCTTGTTTTGGGCTATTTTTAGAATTATCAATATTTAATGTATTTATTTTTAATCTTATTCAATTAACCATAAATAAAGATACAATTGAAATAATAAAAGATATTATTGATAGTATATCGGCAATATTGCTTAACATTTTGTTTTTTATTAATTAATAAAATATAAATAAAAACTATAACTAATTTAGTGTATAATATTTATTTTTTTAAAATTTACAATACAATTTTTTAATCTTATATTCCTAAACTAAATATTATATTTTTTCTTTCTCTGTTCAAAAGCTATCTTTCATCACTCAAGGATATCACAAACATGTTCTTGTATTCATCTTTGTTCTAAGGTATATTCAGATATTTCATTTAAAAAAGTATTTTCCAAAGCTCATTCTATATACTCAAATTTATATATCTTATTTTTTGTTTTATCTCAATTTTGATTTGCAACTATTACACACTCAGAATCAGCACTAACAACTAAATTTGGATTATGAGTTGCAATTATTATTTGTCTTTCTTTTTTCTTAGTTTTTATAAATTTTACTAAATCATTATAAATTGAACGGTTATCTAAATCATCTTCTGGTTGATCTAA
>DIUG01000074.1 GCA_002422305.1 Patescibacteria group bacterium UBA6164
CAGATTTTAGGTCAATACCAAAAAATGCTTGATTTTTTTTGCAATTCATATAGATTTAATCATAAGTATATAGTAATTAGATATATAATATATACTTAGATATTGGGGGTTTTTTCGCTTGTCAAGTTTTTTTTAACAAAAAGTTCAACAAAAAAACACGAAAACATAGTGTTTTTTTGTGTTTGTTTGAAGTTTTATTTATGGCTTAGTTTAAACATAAACTAAAGATGTTTTTCTGAAAGTTTTTAGAAAGCAAGATTTAAGTTTAATGATTATCTAGATGATAGACCAGCTACAATTGCTGATGTAAAAGAATTGATTACATTGTATAGTCAAAGGAAATAGGTAGAAATACCTATTTTTTTATATTGTTCCAATAATATTTAGTAGTAAGAATACTGAAAAATAAATTTGACAAAATAACTCTTTTGAATACACTTCTTATAACTTCGGTATTTTAACTACTAAGAAATAAATTTTGAAAAATAAAGTTAAAAATATTGCAGTTGTACAAACTTGAGTATTTCTTCGTACTTGAAAAAAAGGCAGTGTAACTTATCTCCAAGCTAAACATTTTAATGATTATGGAGATTTAAGGGAAGCACTTATTCCTGATTTAAAAATAGAAGAAATGTCAGAAAAACATTTATTACAGAATTGAGATATTCTTTTTTCTGCTAAATGAACTAGAAATTTTGCAACTGTATATAGGTCAGAATATTGACTATGTGTAGCATCTTCTACATTTTTAGTAATTAGATTGAATTCTGAAAGTAATTATATTCCTGAATTCGTAGCTTTAATATTGAATAATTTTCAAGCTTCACAATATTTTAGAGAAAATAATTTAACATGAACTACAGTTCAATCAATATCTAAGAAAATAATAGATGACTTTGAAATATGAATTATAGAAATAGAAAAACAGGAAAAATTACTCCATTTATATAATTTACATAAAAAACAAATAGAAATATTAGAAAATCTTATGATAAAAAAAGATAAACTAATAAATAGTATAATTTTACAATATAACAATCATGACAATGACTAATAAAGTTACACAAAAAGAAATAAATCAAATTATTTGGAATGCATGTGGTACATTTCGTTGAGTAATTGATGCTTCTTCATATAAAGACTACATTCTAACAATGCTATTCATAAAATATATAAGTGATGTTTATAAAGATAAATATGACATTCATCTAGAAAAATATAACTGAGATAAAGAAAGAGCTGAATATGCAATGAAACATGAAAGATTTATAGTTCCTGAGAAATCAACTTTTGATTATTTATTTGATCATAGAAATGATTCAAATATTTGAGAGCTTATAAATACTTCATTAATAGAGTTTGAAGAAGCTAATAGAGAAAAATTAAGTAGTGAAGATGGTACTTCAATATTCAGAAATATAGATTTTAATAGTAGTAATTTATGAGACGGGAAAGATAAAAATGCAAGACTTAAAAATTTAATCATAGATTTTAGTAATGAAAAACTAAATCTTTGACCATCTCATCTAGAATGAAATGATGTAATAGGAGATTCATATGAATATTTAATTGCAAATTTTGCTAGTGATGCTGGTAAAAAAGCTTGAGAGTTTTATACACCATCTGAAGTATCAACACTCCTAGCTAAATTAACAAAAAGTAAACCTGGAGCTCGTATATGCGATCCAACTTGTTGATCAGGTTCGTTACTAATAAAAGCTTGAAGAGAAGTATGAACAAATAACTTTGCACTTTTTTGACAAGAAAATAATTGAAGTACTTGGGCTCTTGCTGTAATGAATATGTTCTTACATTGATTTGATAATGCAACAATTCGTTGGTGAGATACTCTAAATAATCCAAAACTAAAGGAATGAGATACCCTTATGAAATTTGATACGGTTGTAGCAAATCCGCCCTTTTCTTTAGATAAATGGGGAGCTGATAATGCTTCAGGAGATAGATATAACAGATTTTGGAGATGAATACCACCTAAAAGTAAATGAGATTGGGCTTTTATATCGCATATGATAGAAACTACATACGATTGAACTTGAAAAGTATGAGTAGTAGTTCCACATGGTGTGTTATTCAGATGAGCAAGTGAATGAAGAATAAGACAAGCTATGATTGAAGAAAATTTACTTGAAGCTGTAATATGACTTCCTGCAAATCTTTTCTTCTGAACTTGAATTCCTGCTGTAATTTTGATTTTTAATAAATGAAAAAAAGACAATAATAAGAATGTCTTATTTATAGATGCAAGTAAGGAATATGAAGTAGCAAAAAATCAAAATAAATTATCAGATGAAAATATGAAACATATATTGGGTACTTTTGATAAATTTCATACTTGAGTTTTAGAAAAATGAGTAATAGAAGAAAAATACAGTTATGTTGCCACTTTCGAAGAAATAGAAGAAAATGAATTTAATCTAAATATACCTCGTTATGTAGATACTTTTGAAGAGGAAGAGGAAGTTCAAATAACTGAAGTTCAAAAAGAAATAAAAGAGCTTAATGAAAAACTTTCTGAAACTGAAAAAGAAATGAATAAATATTTAGAAGAGTTAGGATTTTAAACTGTCCGAAAAAATCGGACAATTGATGTTAAAATAAAATGAGTTCGTGATAAATTGTCACGAACTGAAAGATATTTAATAAAAAATTTGATTTTTAATATTTAAAATTAAAAAATATGGAACAAAATATTTTTGAAAATATAAAAAAGATAAATGAATTTTGACAAGAATATTGGTCTGCAAGAGATTTTTATAAAATACTTGATTATAGTGAATATAATAAATTTATGTCAGCTATAAATAGAGCAAAAGAATCTTGTAAAAATTCTAAAAACAAAATTGAAGACCATTTCGCTGATGTGAGCGAAATGGTTGAAATAGGTTCTTGAGCCAAAAGAGAGATTGAAAATATTTATCTTTCTCGTTTTGCATGTTATTTGATTATACAAAATGCAGATTCTACAAAAAAAATGGTAGCATTATGACAAAAATATTTTGCCATACAAACAAGAAAACAAGAAATTCAAGAACAATATTTAGAAGATACAAGAAGAAAGCAGTTAAGAGATGAGATGAAAAAACATAATAAATCTTTAGCTGAAGTAGCAGATAAAGCATGAGTCCAAAATTACGGAACTTTTACAAATTATTGATATATGGGGCTTTATAATTGACTTGATGCTACTTGAATACATGCAAAAAAATGACTCAAAAAATCTCAAAAAATACTTGATCACATGTGAAGTGAGGAACTTGCGGCGAATTTATTTCGTGCTACACAAGCTGAAGCAAAACTCAAAAGAGAAAATATATTTTGAGAACAAAAAGCAAATAAAGCTCATTTTGAGGTTTGAAAAGAAGTAAGAGAAACTATTAAAAAGTTATGAAATACTATGCCAGAGGAACTTCCTGCAAGTGATAGTATAGTAAAAGCTGAAAGGATATTGAAAAGTGATGAAAGTAAGAAAATTGATAATCAAAATACCCCTAATTAGGGGTATTAAGAAAATTAGGATTTTAATTTTTAAATAAAAAAAATGGATTTAACACTATTCACTCATCAAGTAAGTTGTGATTATTGAAAGAAAATTATTTATTTTGATTTTGATATAAAAGAAAAAACTTGAAATACGAAAAATACTTTTCCTACACTTAGGAGTTTAATATCTTATTTAGAATTAAATCAAAATAAAAATATTTATTTTACACTAGATAAAACAGATAATTTTATAGAAGAATGAAATAATTTAATAGTTAATTATGATAAATTTGATAATTTTTGTATGAATATATGGAAAAGTTGAAAAGATAAAATTCAGGCATTTTTTACAACTAAATTAAGAAATTATACGGAAGAAGAAGTAAAAAATATAAAACTTTCAGCTTCAGAATCTGAAATACTCGAAATAATTAAAAACTTTTCAAAAGAACAAAAACAAAGTTTTATAAATAATTTGCAATGAATTGAAAATATTGATTTTCCAAAAAATATTGATATTGAAAATTTTTCTGAAGATGATTTTGTTAGTGCTTTTTTAAAATTTAATCAAAATTCTTGAAATATTTTAAGTATGTTTTCAAAATTTACTGAAACTGAGTTAGATAATTTATGAAAAAATATTTGAGTTTTAAAACTAAAAAATATTTTAGATAAATGGGAAGAAAATAAAGCTAATTCAAGTGAAGAATTTTGGCAAAAACTTTTTCATGATTATAATTGGATTTTATCTCAAATTTTTCTACATCCATATATTCATATTTGATCAAAAATATATTGTTGATGAAAGTCTGACGATAATTCTTGATGAGTTTTATGAGATTTAGTTTATAAAAATGTATGTACTAATAATATTGCTTTTGTAGAAATAAAAACACCTGAAAAAGATTTAGTTTGATCCGAATATAGATGAAAAGAAGAGTGAAAAGAAAATTTAATTTATTCTATGAGTATAGAAATATCTTGATGAATTAATCAAGTTTTAAACCAAAGAAAAAATTATATTCAAACTCATTGAGAAAAATTTACTTGAGAAAAGAATTTATATAATTCAAAATGTATTTTATTATTGTGAAATACTGAAAAAATAACACCAGATGAAAAAAAATCTTTTGAATTATTTAGAGGATCTATTAAAGAAGTTGAAATTATTACTTTTGATGAATTATTTAATAGAATTAATGCTTTATATCAATTATTAAAATCAAATGACTAAAACAATACAAACAAAACCATGATATAAAAATATTCCTAATGTTTGAATTATACCTGAAGATTGGGATTTTGATGATTTTTGAAATGTATTTAATTCAATATCAACTAAAAAGTTTCAAATTTCAAATAAGGAAATTCAAAATAATTGAAATTATTTTGTTGTTGATCAATGAAATCAATTAATTGCTTGATTCTCTAATAATGAAGAAAAAGTTTTTAAAAATACTCCAATTATTGTTTTTGGAGATCATACAACAAATGTAAAATATATTGATTTTAATTTTGTTATTTGAGCAGATTGAACAAAATTATTAAATAACAAAAAGTGAGATTTATATTTTTTATATTCTTTTTTAGAATTTAATAAAATTCCTTCTGAATGATATAAAAGACACTTTTCAATTTTAAAACAATTAAAAATTCTTTTACCACCAATAAAAGAACAAAATAAGATAGCAACAATCCTAAATATTTGTAACTCCCAAATAGAAACTACAAAACAAATAATTCAAAAAATAGAATTAAGAAACAAATGATTACAACAACAATTATTAACTTGAAAAAAAAGAATAAGTTGATTTACTGAGAAATGGACAAATAAACAATTATCAGATATTTTTAATAGAGTTACAAGAAAAAACACAGAGTGAGAAATAAATGTATTAACTATTTCAGCTCAAAGATGATTAATAAATCAGGAAACATATTTTAATAAACAAATTGCTAGTGTAACCTTAGATAATTATTTTTTACTTTATAAGTGAGAATTTGCATATAATAAAAGTTATTCTAATTGATATCCAATGTGAGCAATAAAAAGACTCAATGATTATGAAAAATGAGTAGTAACTACTTTATATATATGTTTTTGAATCAAAGAAGAATTAAATTATTCTAGTAATTTCTTTGAAAAATATTTTGAATATTGATTATTAATAAGATGATTAACAGAAATAGCTCATGAATGATGAAGAGCTCATTGATTATTAAATGTAACTCCAAGTGATTTCTTTAATCTAAAAGTTTTTATTCCTAATTCTATAGAGCAAAAAGCAATAGCTGATGTTTTAGATAAAGCTACTGAACAATTAAATGAATATAAACAAAAATTAGAAAAATTAGAACTACAAAAAAAAGGTTTAATGCAACAACTACTTACAGGAAAAACAAGAGTAAAAATATAATTTATTTAATAACAGAAATTTTATGGAAACAAATTTAGTAAAAGTTTTATTCAAAAATTTTGAAGATATAAAACAAGAAAAAAATTGAATAGAATTTTGGAATGCAAGAGATTTACAAGAATTACTTTGATATAGTAAATGGGAAAATTTTTCTAAAGTAATTGAAAAAGCAAAAATATCATGTCAAAACTTTTGAGCTAATCCAAATGATGAGTTTTTCCTGACACCAAGAAAAACCTCTTCCTTGTGATGAAGACCTAAAGAAGATTATCATTTATCTAGATATGCTTGTTATTTAATAGCTCAAAATTGAGATCCTGAAAAACAAGAAATAGCATTTGCACAAGCTTATTTTTCTGTACAAACAAGAAAACAAGAAATTATAGAACAAAAATTAATTGATTTTGAAAGATTAAATGCAAGAAAAAAATTAACAGCTACTGAAAAAGAGTTTCAAACTTTAGCTTATGAAAGAAAAGTTGATTGAGATTGAATATGAAGAATAAGAAGTAAATGAGATACAGTTTTATTTTGATGAAAATCTACTGCAGAAATGAAAAAGAAATTATGAGTAAAATCTTGACCATTAGCAGATCACCTACCAGCAGTTACTCTAAAAGCAAAAGATTTGGCAACAGAAGTTACAAATCATAATATGAAAAATGATAATATTTCTTGAGAAACAAAAATAACTCAAGTACATATAAAAAATAATGCTTGAGTTAGAAAATTTCTTGAAGATAGTTGAATAAAACCAGAAGAATTACCAGCTGAAACAGATTTAAAGAAAATAGAAAGAAAAAAGAATAGTAAAGAAAAAAAGTTATGAAAAAGCAAATAATATTTAATCTATAAAATACATGTCTACAATAAGTTTTTTAGAAGATCATATTTCTCAAATACCTGCTCTACAAATGCTTCAAAAGTTGTGATATAAATATATTACACCTGATGAAGCTCTAGCTTTGAGAGATTGAAAAACTAGTCAAGTTTTGCTTGATAATATATTAAGAGAACAATTACATAAAATTAATAAAGATAAAATCAAAATTGGTTTACAAAAAACTAGTGATTTTACTGATGCAAATATTGAAAAATGAATACTTACTTTAAAAGAATTACCATTTAATGAATGATATGTTAGTGCTTGTGAATATGTTTATAACTTACTTACACTTTGAAAAACTTTAGAACAAAGTATTGAATGAGATAAGAAAAGCTATAATTTACAATATATTGATTGGAAAAATCCTGAAAATAATGTTTTTCATATAACTGAAGAATTTGAAGTTTTAAGAACATGATCAAAACAAAGTTATAGACCTGATATAGTTTTATTTATAAATGGGATTCCTATTTGTGTTATAGAGTGCAAAAGACCTGATATGAAAGATCCTATAAAACAGGCTGTTTCTCAACATATCAGAAACCAACAAGAGGATTGAATTAGACATTTGTATGTTTATTGTCAATTAGTTATGAGTATTGCAACAAATAAGGCTCTTTATGCAACCACTTGAACCCCTGAAGAATTTTGGGCTCATTGGAATGAAAAATTTGAATCAGAAACTGAAGAGAAAAATTATAAAGAAAATATTTTTAAAATAAGAAATACTCACTTGAGTTTAGATAATAAAAATAAACTTTTTTGAGATAGATTTAAGTATGTTTGTTCTTATTTTGATAGTTTAGAAAATGAAATAATAGAACCAACTTTACAAGATGAGTATTTACTGAATTTATGTGAACCAAAAAGATTGTTAGATCTTATGTTTGGTTTTGTTTTGTTTGATGATGGTATAAAAAAAATCGCAAGATATCAACAATATTTTGCTATATGAAAAACTATGAAAAGAATTTCTAATATTAGTTGATGAAAAAGAAATGGTTGAGTGATTTGGCATACTCAATGAAGTTGAAAATCTTTAACAATGGTAATGTTAGCTCAAGCTATTATTACTGATAAAAGTATAAAAAATCCAAAAATAATTCTTGTTACTGATAGAACTGACTTAGATGTACAAATAAGTGATACTTTTAAAAAATGTTGAATAGTAGTTAATAAAGCATTGACTTGAGCTCATCTTGTTGAATTGTTAGAATGAAAATCTGATGCAGTTGTTACCACTGTTATAAACAAATTTGAAGCTGCTGTAAATAAAATAAAAGAGCCATTAATTTCTCATGATATCTTTGTTTTAATTGATGAATGACATCGTACTCAATATGGTAATTTTAATATCGGGATGCAAAAAACTCTTCCAAATGCTTGTTTTATTGCTATGACTTGAACTCCATTATTAAAACAGGAAAAAAGTACTGCTAAAAAATTTGGTTGAATAATTGATAAATATACGGTTGACCAGGCTGTTGAAGATAAAGCTGTTGTTCCACTTCTTTATGAATGAAGATATGTAGAACAAAAAGTAAATTCAAAAGCGATAGATACTTTTTTTGCTAGGATTTCTGATGATTTAAATGATAAACAAAAAGCTGATTTAAAGAAAAAATTTAGTCGTGCTGATCAATTAAATATTGCTGATCAAAAAATATATGCAATTGCTTGGGATATAAGTATTCATTATAGAGATAATTGGCAATGAACTTGATTTAAAGGTCAATTAGTATGTCAAAGTAAAGAATCGGCTATAAAATATAAAAAATATTTAGATGAAATAGGTATTGTTAGTAGTGATGTTGTTATTTCTCCTCCTGATGAAAGAGAATGAGAAGAAAGTGTTTATGAAAAATCTGAAGATATTATAAAAAGATTTTGGGATCGTATGATGGCTGAACATGGTAATTCAAAGAAATATAATGATACTATAATTAGTAGGTTTAAAAATAAAAGTACTCCTGAAATCATCATTGTAGTTGATAAACTTTTAACTTGATTTGATGTACCTAGAAATATTGTTTTATATCTTACAAGAAGTTTAAAAGAACATACATTATTACAAGCTATTGCTCGTGTTAATAGAGTTGCTGAGAATAAAGAGTTTTGATTTATTATAGATTATTATGGTGTTTTGTCTGAATTAGATGAAGCTTTAAAAAATTATTCTTCAGCATGAGATTTTGATTCTGAGGATTTAAAATGAACATTTACAAATATTAATCTAGAAATTTCAAAACTTCCACAAAAACATACTGATGTTTGGGAAATTTTTAAGACTATTAAAAATAAACATGACTTAGAAGCTTTTGAACAATTACTTAGAGATGAAGAAAAAAGAGAAAATTTTTATAATAAGTTAAGAGAATATTGAAAATCTTTAAAAATAGCTCTTTCTTCAATAGATTTTCATAATTCTGAAGATCCTGAATTATTGGAAACTTATAAAAAGGATATGAATATGTTTTATAAGATTCGTCAATCTGTAGCCTCTAGATTCTCAGATGAAATTGATTATAAAAAATACGAATGACAAATTCAAAAACTAATAGATACTCATATTTCAAGTGATGAAGTTACTACTATTGTAGAAAAAGTAAATATATTTGAAAAAGATAAATTTGAAGCTGAATTAAGTAAAAAAGAATGAGATTCAGCAAGGGCTGATACAGTTGCTTCTCGTACATCTAAACATATTCAAGAGAAAATGGAAGAAGATCCAGCTTTTTATAAGAAGTTTTCTCAAATGCTTAAGGATACTATAAAAGCTTATGAAGAACATCGTATAAATGAAACTGAATATTTAAAGAAAGTTACTGAAATTATGAATAATGTATTAGCTCATAAAGATGATACATTTCCTGAAGAAATAAGATGAAAAGATACTACAAAAGCATTTTATTGATTAGCTTTAGAATTTTTTAATGAAAATAATATCCCACAAAATATAGCAAAAGAATTAGGTATATTTTTAAGTTTACAAGCTGATAGTATTATAGATAGTATGATTATTGTAGATTGGCAAAATAATAGAGATGTTGTTAATAATATGAAAATTCAAATTTTTGATATGGCTTATGATGAGATAAAATCTAAATCTGATTTAGATATTTGAATTAGTAAAATAGATTCTTTTATTGAAAAAATTATATGAATAGCAAAGATAAAATGTTAACATTACAAAATATAAATTTTTGATCTAAAGTAATTAAATTTACACTTTTACTTTTGGATAGAAAAACTCTTGCGATAGAGGTTACACCTGATATGGATGTTATTGTAAGAGCTCCTCTAAATATAAATTTAGATTCTATTTTAACTAGAGTTAAAAAGAAATCTCCATGGATTATAAAGCAAATAAATTTTTTTAGTGATTTTCATCCAAAATTAACACCAAGAAAATATACATCTTGAGAAACATTTTTATATCTATGAAAACAATATATTTTAAAGGTTGAAATATCAGAAAATGAAGAAAACATTAAACTGAAATGAAAATTTTTAACTGTTTTTACAAGAGATTTAAAAAATACTGAGAAAATTATAAATGAATGGTATTTAAAGAATGCTAAAGAAAAATTTAAACTTTATAGTGAATCTGTTATACAAAAATTTGAAAATTTGAATGTAAAACCAAACAAGCTATCTATTAGAAAAATGACAAATAGATGGTGAAGCTGTAGCAAGAAATGAAATATAACTCTAAATAGTGACCTTATAAGAGCTCCTAGAGGTTGTATTGAATATGTTTTAACTCATGAATGTACTCATTTACTCGAGTTTTGACATACTAAAAGATTTTATGAAATACAAACTTCTCAAATGCCTGATTGGGAAAAATGGAAAAATAAATTGGAGAAGTTGTTAGCTTAGTTTTTAATTATTTTAATTTTATGCCTAGAGTTTATGATTATTGAAGAGGAGTATGATTTATGTACCAAAATTTAATGGTGGCATTTATTGAGGCTACTTTAAAATGAAAATACAAATTAACTCTAGGTAATGAAGTTAAAGAAGATTACAAAAGCTTTAGAAATAGTATCAAAAAATTTAAACAAGCTATATTGCATAAAAATTATGATAAGGAAGATAGGTTATATGATATAAAAACAATAAATAATACTAGAGATAAAAATTTAGATATTTTATTAGAATGAGATGGTAATTGTTTTGAAGATATAAATTTATTAAAAACATTAACAAATCAAAATAACGATTTACATGTATTTATTCAAGTAAAAACAAAAACTGAAAATTCTTGAAATATTTCAGTTTGAGATGGGATATTAAAGTCAATTTATAATTTTCAAAAAAATATTAATTTTCAAAAATATAAAAATGATTCAAGTGTAATTTTCTTTATTATTACAAATAAAAACATATCTAAAACTATAAGTGATTTGGTAAATAAACAATTATATTCTTATATTCAAATTTTAGATTATATAATTACAAAGAATAATTCATTAGTAAATAAAAATTCTTTATTACCAACAAAAGAATTAAATAAATTTAATTGAGAAAAAAATAAAGAGTTTGTTGAAGTAATTTTAAATTGATATAGTAATATAAATGATTTTTGATATAATTGAGAAGAATTAGATAAGTTTATAAATTTAGTTAGAGATATAGAAAAAATTTTAAGCAATATACATATAATTCACTCAATAAAAACAGATATTTTAGAGAAAGAATTAGAAAATTACTATTGAAAAGATTTATGAAATAAAATTTTTGAAATACAAAAAAAATCATGAGATATTACACCAATAAAGAATGTAGATGAATTATATGAAGATTATACAAAATATGAACATACATTTTTTGATTCAATAGATTGATGAAAATATGCTTTTGAACTAGATGAAATAAAAAAATGAAAGTTTATGTAATTTAATACATTAGTTTTCTTTTTACTTCTTACAAGGTAGTGTATGGTTTAAAAGCCAAGAATAGATTAAATCTATTCTATAACAATCCTTTTATGGGTATTGACCTAAAATCTGTGGACCTAAAAATAAGTTAAATTACAAAGCAGTAATTAACCTAAAAATCATATAATCATTATTTGTAAAACCTTTACTATCTCTTATAATTTTTCAAATCCTAGAATTTAATCACTCTCAGTATCAATTATTATGT
>DIUG01000003.1 GCA_002422305.1 Patescibacteria group bacterium UBA6164
AAATAAATTATTCAAAGGGCTAAAGCCCAATACCATTAAGTTAAGGATTTCAAAGTGCTAAAGCACTCTGTTAACAAGCTGAAAAACATTTTATTAATACTGTTTGTCAACAGATAGCTTTAGCTATTTGTCTCTTAACTTAATGGCATTGGGCTAAAGCCCTCTGTTGACAAAATATTACACAAAAGTTAAAATCAGTTTGTTAACAGAGGGCTTTAGCCCTTTGTTATATTAAGCTATTATCTTAATTAAATATATTCTCAGTTGATAGTAACAAAAAAAGTTATAATAAATTATAACTTTTTTTATGAAGTAAATTTATTAATTATATAAATATTTAAAATATTTATATAATTAATAAAGCCTAAAAATCAGTAAAGTTGTAGGGAAATAATTTTCAAAATTAACCCTAAGCTGTCCACAGGATGACCTAAAGGCCTAATATTTTCAGTATAAGATAAGTTTTATTTTATTTTAAATAAAACTTTAAATCAATGAGTTATTCGTTGTTGTAAAAAAGGATATATTTGTTGATCATTTGTCAAAATAGCTTTATTTTCCATCAAATAATTATTCAAATTCAATAAATAAGAATAATTATTTGTATCTATTTTTCAATTATCAACCAAGTCTTTTACTCTTTTAAAACATTCTAATAATTTAGTATTTCTATTTATTTGAGTTCAATCCTCTTTATAACTTTCATAATTTACTCCTGCAATAGTAATAAAATTACTTTTATCACTATCATTTTTTTCTGATTTATTAAAATCTTCTAAAGCTACTTTTAAACAAATACTATCTGTTTCTACTAATTCTAGATCTTTACTAGTAAAAGTTTTTAACAATCTTTCATATCTTTTTGTTAAATTTCGTCTTTCATCTTTATCTATTGTTGCAGCATTTAAATCAATTAATAAATAATCAACTCATAATTTTTTCAAATTTTGTACTGTTTTATCTAAATCTACATTATAAATAAAATCATTAAAAGTAAATAATAGTGAATCTTCAAATAATCTAATATTATTTTCTGATATATGGTATTTTAAAAAAGTTCCTATTCTATAAATTCATGATTTATTTTTAAATTCATCTGGTGGATTAGATATATTTTTATATAAATTATTTAGTGATATTTTAGCCGAAATAGACAATAAATTTTCCTTTTGTAATAATTCTTTTAATATATTTTCTATTAAATATATATCCATTTTTTCCATTCCATTTACAACTTTTATTATATCTTCTTTTATATATTTTTTTAAAAAATCTTCTTTTTTATTTTGATCTATATTAAGATAAAATAATATTTTTAAATTTTCTTTATTATATCTATAAGGAGCATCAATTGTTGAAACTTTTCATATTTTATAATCTTGATATCATGCATTTTTTAAATTTATAAAACTATGCGGAATTATAGAATTTCATATATATATAATAACAATTATAGAAAACATTAAGCTTCAAAATAATTTTATGTAAAACTCTTTTTCTTTTTTTTCATCATCATAACTAGTCAAGTAATATAATCAAATAGCTAATGTGATCAAAAATGAAAAATACATAACTATCCCATACCATACTACTCAAAATGATGATATATTCCATAAAAATGTATAAAATACTGCAAAAATTAGATTTAGTTTAAATAAATATAATTTTTGTTTTTCTGAACCATTTAAATCAATTATATATAATAATATAATAGTAGGTAAAAAGAAAACTAAAAATACAATTAAATAACCTGTAGGTAAATTATATATTGATAAAAAATCTGTTATGGATTGATTTATAGTTCTATTATCTTTCCAAAGTTGTAATAAAGGCTCTCTATATTCAGCTAAATCATATTTTTTAATTAATTCTTCTAAATCTAATATAGATAAAATATTATTATTAAATGTACTAAAATTAATATTTAAATTTTTTAATTCATTTATTAATTTGAAATCTTTGTCATTTAAATCTTTTTTTATTAACTCTAAACTTTTTCAAATTTCTTTATTTCAAAGTTTTGATTTTATTTCTGTATAAAAAGATTCTATTACTTTTTTTTCTATATCTTTATAATTATTTTTTTCTACACCTAAACTTTCTATATCTGATTTAGTAATATAATTTCATACATCTATATCATATACATTTTTATTAAAATTCTTTTTTAAAAATACATTGTCATTTTTTTGAAAAATTACATTTTTAGCCTCTTTAGACATTTGAGAATAAATTGATAATTCAGAATTATTAATAATATTTTTATCAGTTTTTATAAAAACTGATAATTCAATAATTAATATTAAAACTATAAAAAGAGAATAATATTTTTTTCTATATGGTAAAAATAATAAAATTGCTGGTAACAAAGCAAGAAATAAAAATCATATATCTGTAAATTCTCATCATTGATTAATTTGCATCGTAAGAGTCCAAGGCAATTTAATATAATTATTTACTCATTTTTCATAACCAAAGTATCTTCAAAAATCTTCATTGATTGTAGTTCATTCCGATCAAATGCTTGTAGATTGTATTTCTGATCTAATTTTTTCTAAATCATCTTCACTATGTATTTTAGTAAAATCTACATTAAAGCTATCTGGTTTTCCAGAAATAATTCTTGATAATGTTATTTCTGGATAAGAATCATATATATTTTTTCAAATCCAAGGTAATAAGGCTAATATTATTCCTAATAATAAAATAGATAATTCTATAAAAAACTTTTTTATTACTCACTTATTTTTAAAAAAAGAATATGATAATAGTAACCAACCAATTAATCAAGTAAATAAGAAAATTTTATTTTCAAATAAAGGTATATTTTGAGGATTTATTAATACATTCATCATTTTCCATAAATTTGCTTTTGTAAAAATAGCAAAAAAAACAAATATATATCCTAAAAATCAAAAAATTCAAAATCTAACAAAAAATATAACTCAAATAATAGATAAAATTAAAAGCAAAGAAGTAATCTTTATAGAAAAGGCAAAACCTGCTAATATTCAAATGATAAAAATAATAACTAAATTATTTAAATTGAAAGATTTATGTAAAATTTTATCACCTAAAAAAGATTTAATTTTTTCTAAATAAGATTCATTATCTAATTTTATATAATACTTAAATAATAAATATACAGCTATAATACTTACAAAAAATAATCAAGAATCAAGTTTCATATCTTTTGCTTGTTGAAATACTATCATCGGCATAGAAATAAACATAGTTCAAATAAGCATAGGAATATTTAAAAATGTTTTCTTATTAGATATTTTTCAAGGTATATTTGCTAATTTTGTTTTTAATGGAAGATTAATTAAATCCGAAGTAATTAATACTAGAAGTATAAAACTCATAAATCATCAAACATTATTCAAGAAAAAAGCTTGAGTTGGATTTCAAAACATATAACCTATTCCTGTAAATGTTTCCCAAGCATACATAGATCATAAAGAAATTATACTACCAGACTCTGCCATTAATTGTGGATAATTCATATATACTCATAAATCATCCCATCAAATAGGAAAAGGTCTTACTATTGATATTAAATTTACACTTAGTAAAAAAGTAGAAATTAAAAATAAAAATTCAGTACTTATTAGTCTAAAATATTTTCATTCTTCTATATCAAATTCTATTTTATAATCAAAAATTCAGCTAATTACAGACTTAAATTCTTTATAAGAAAAAGCTATAAATCAAGCTAAAATCAAAAATACTATATATAGATTATAAAATCAAAGTATTCAAATAATATCTAATAAATAAACAAAAGAAAAAAATCAAACTCAAATAGATATAATAAATTTATAAATAATATTTTCATTTTTTACAAATTCTAAATAAGATACTATTTTTGTTCAAAATGCTAAAGAAGTCAATATTATAAAAATTGGTAAAATAGAAAAATAAATTATTTTAAAAAATAAAATTATTCCATTTGATAATTCTAATCAACTATAAGAAAAAAACAAAACACATAATACAAAAAGATGAATTAAAAATAAATTAAGTATTTTAAATAAAGAAAAACTTACTTTCTCATCTGAAAATTCAAACTGAAAAAATTTATAAATTCAATAAATTATTCATATAATTATTATATAAGATAAATATCAATCAAAATTTTCAATATGTGCAGGATTTAAGTAGTAAAAATAAGAAATAATTAAACTAAATATTACTAATACTAATGTTTTCAATAAATAATTTACCATGATTCCTAAAAAATAAAATATAAAATAATATATATTTAAAAAAAATATATAAATGAATTAATTTATATTTTATTTTTTTTATAAAAAAGCTCAATACTTTTTATAATTTTATGTTAAAAAATACCAATTAATAAATTAACTGGTATTTTTTTTAAGAATGATTAAAATGTTCAATTAATAATCAAGCATATGAAATTAAATATTCATCAAATTTTTCTCATTTTTTTTCATTAAATAAAATTCAAGAACTTTTTATTAAACTCATTATCACTTCTTTTTTTTGTTTTAAAGTTAATTGATAATCTGTTTTTTCTGTAAAATCAATCATATATGCATCTTTATCATACAATGCTGGAATAGTAAAATTTTCAAATAAATGAATTGCTTCTTCTAATCTAAATTTTGTAACAACATCTATAGGTTTAGTTTTCTTTTTACCATTTCAAATCACATCTCTCTTTATAATTCTTTGAAAAGATAATCAAAGTTTTGGTTTTATAAGTATTTTATTTACATTTAATCTATTATTAGACATTTCCTCTACAAGTATGTCAGCTATTTTAAAAGAATTTACTCAATCTAAAAGAATATTTGTATTTGATCATTCTTCCCTACCTCTTACATATAAACTGGACATTGCTTTAGATAATTCCCTTTCTATATCTGTTTTCAAATAAGCTCATTCATATTCAAATGATTCATGAGTATTTAATATATTTTTAACAAAATCTACAGCTTTTTCATCATCAGAAAACATTTCCAAAAAATTATCAGTATTTTCTAACATCTCATTATATCTTTTTATTCAAATTTCTTTAAAAAAACAATCCAAAATAACATATAAAAAATGTATTCCCGTATCTTCATGAGTAATTCACAATTCCAATAAATTAGAATTATTTTCATTTTTATTTTTTAGCTTAATTCAAAGATTTGATCATATTTTTTTTGTTAATCATCATTTTCAAGCTCAAGGTAATCATGTAATAGAAAAAAGTGTATCTTTATAGCTATCAACTAATCAAACCAAATCTGAAACTTTATTTATATTTTTTCATTGAAAATTTTTAATTCAATAATTTATTTGTTCTATAACATTTAACTTTTCACTCATTACTTGCATATACTCTTTATTAAAATTAATTATAATATATATTATATAATAAAATAAAAAATAAAAAATTCAAGTTAATTTTAGAACTTAAAACTTGCCTTCAAGAAACTTTTTA